>NZ_JBXTSN010000022.1:0-76760 GCF_057158775.1 Antribacter sp. NEAU-D49
CCCGTCCGCCGTCGGCTCAGGAGGAGTCGCCGGCTCAGTAGAGCGGCGGGCTGACCTTCTCCGCCGCCACCACCCGTGGGCCCTTCGGCGTCTCCGCGACGTGCGCGACCAGGGCTTCGCCCGGCTCGAGGAACGGGTCGTCCGACGGCAGGGAGTCGGCGACCGAGCGCGAGGCGTGCTGGCTCAGCACGTCGAGCACGGTGGGCAGCACGGGCCGGTGGGTGCAGAGGAGGGAGGCGCCGTCGTCGAGCAGCGTGAGCACCGCCGCCGCGACCCGCGACGGCGAGCGCTCGTGCTGCGCCTCGCTGAGGCTCTCGCTGAACGCGGGCCGCTGGCCGCTCGCACGGACGTACGGCTCGATCGAGGCGGCGCACCGCTCCCAGCGGGAGCTGATGACCGTCTCCACGCCGTAGGCGGCCAGGACCGGCACGAGGGCGGCCGCCTGGGCGTGACCCACCGGGGTGAGCGGGCGGTCGCGCTCCCCGCCGTGCCAGACCGTCCGGGGGAGCGCCCGGCCGTGACGGGCGATGACGAGCACCCGGGTCTCCAGCTCGCCCGCCTCGTGGGCGGCCACCAGCGTTTCCAGGGGCGCGCGGTCCGTCTCCCGGGTGAGCCGCTTCGCGGCCTTCTCGGCGTCGAGCCACTCGACGGCGTTGACCTCTGCGTCGTCGTGGTCCGCGACGGGGGCCCGTGCGGCGAGCGCGTAGCCGTCGACGCTCCGCCGCGCCTTCCGGGCGGCCCAGTAGCGGACCCGCTTCACCCGGCCCTCGGGCGTGAGGTACTGCAGCCCCGGCAGCGGGCGTCCGAGGATCACGGGCTTTCCGGTCTCCTCCGCGATCTCTCGCGCCGCCGCCGTCTGGTGCGCCTCCCCCTCGTCGAGCTTGCCCTTGGGCCAGGACCAGTCGTCGTAGCGCGGCCGGTGGACCAGCTGGACCTGCAGCTCCCCGCCGCGCACACGCCAGACGATGCCGCCCGCCGTCTCGATCACGGGCGCGCTGGAGCCCGTCAGGGGCGTCTCCATCAGCAGCGCGGTCCTCACCGTACGGGCTCGAGGCGCCGCCGCTGGCGCTGGATGAGCAGAGCCTGCATGTCACGGAGCGGTTCGCCGTCCGCGTCGGTGGCGTGCCGGACCCACGAGCCGTCGGGCTGGAGGTGCCAGGACGCCGTGCCGTCGGACATGGACGTGTCGATGAGCTCGACGATCTCGGCCACATGACCGGGGTCCGTCAGCCGGATGAGCGTCTCGACGCGGCGGTCGAGGTTGCGGTGCATCAGGTCCGCCGACCCGATGAACACCTCGGGTCCGCTGTCGGGGCCCTCCGCGATGGCGGGCCCCACGGAGTTGGCGAACGCGAAGAGCCGGGAGTGCTCCAGGAACCGCCCGAGCACCGAACGGACGCGGATGTTCTCGCTGAGGCCGGGTACCCCCGGACGCAGGGAGCAGATGCCGCGCACCAGGAGGTCGACCTTCACGCCGGCCTGCGACGCCCGGTAGAGCGCGTCGATCACGGTCTCGTCCACCGCCGAGTTGACCTTGATCTTGACCCAGGCCTCGTGCCCCGCCCTGGCCGCCTCCGCCTCGCGCTCGATGCGCTCGACGAGCCCGGTCCGGACGCTGCGCGGGGCCACGAGAAGACGGTGGAACCGGGACTGCGGCGCGTACCCCGAGAGCTGGTTGAACAGGCGGGTGAGGTCCTGCCCCACGTCCGGGTCGCACGTGAGCAGGCCGTGGTCGGTGTACATGCGGGCGGTCTTGGGGTGGTAGTTGCCCGTCCCGACGTGGCAGTAGCGCAGGAGCGAGCCGTCGCGCTCCTGCCGTACCACGAGCGACAGCTTGCAGTGGGTCTTGAGCCCGACGATCCCGTACACCACGTGGACGCCCGCCTGCTCGAGCTTGCGGGCCCACGAGATGTTGGCCTCCTCGTCGAACCGCGCCTTGATCTCGACGAGGGCGAGCACCTGCTTGCCCGCCTGGGCGGCGTCGATGAGCGCGTCCACGATGGGGGAGTCGCCGGAGGTGCGGTAGAGGGTCTGCTTGATGGCCAGGACGGCCGGGTCTGCTGCCGCCTGCTCGAGGAACGTCTGCACCGAGGTGGAGAACGAGTCGTAGGGGTGGTGGAGCAGGACGTCACGCCGGCGGATGGCCGCGAACACGTCCGACGCAGTGGCGCTCTCCACCTCGGCGAGCTGGCGGTGCGTCGTCGGCACGAACGGCGGGTAGTGCAGCGACGTCAGGTCGAGGTCCGCGATGAGGTTGAGGCCCGTGAGGTCGAGCAGCGACGGCAGCGTGTAGACCTCCTCGTCGCGCACACCGAGCTCGCGGACGATCAGGTCCAGGATGCGCGCGCTGATGCCCTCCGCGATCTCGAGGCGCACCGGCGGGCCGAAGCGGCGCCGGAGCAGCTCCTTCTCCATCGCCTGGAGGAGGTTCTCGGCGTCGTCCTCCTCGACCTCCACGTCCTCGTTGCGGGTCACCCGGAACGTGTGGTGCTCCCGCACCTCCATGCCGGGGAAGAGATAGTCGAGGTGCTGGGCGATCACGTCCTCGATCGGCACGAACGACATGGGCCCGCGCTGCGGGTCCGCCTTGCGGGTGCCGGGCCGGCGCGGCTTGCCCGACGCGTCCACGGCGATGAACCGCGGCAGCAGCGGCGGGACCTTGACGCGGGCGAAGTGCTCCTTGCCGGTGGCGGGGTTGGCGACCACGACCGCCAGGTTCAGCGAGAGACCCGAGATGTACGGGAAGGGGTGCGCCGGGTCGACCGCCAGCGGGGTCAGCACCGGGAAGATCTGGCGGCGGAAGAACTTGTGCAGCCGCTCCTGCTCACGCTGCTCCAGCTCGTCCCAGTGGACGAGGGTGATGCCCTCGTTGGCCAGGGCGGGCTGGACCTCGTCCTGGAACAGCCGCGCGTGCCGCACCATCAGCTCGTGCGCACGGTCCGAGATGCCCCGCAGCACCTCGCGCGGGGGGAGGCCCGACGCGCTCGTGACGGCGATGCCCGTGGCGATGCGGCGCTTCAGGCCGGCAACCCGGACCATGAAGAACT
Source organism: Antribacter sp. NEAU-D49 (assembly GCF_057158775.1). NCBI lineage: Bacteria > Bacillati > Actinomycetota > Actinomycetes > Micrococcales > Promicromonosporaceae > Antribacter > Antribacter sp. NEAU-D49. The sequence goes on from NZ_JBXTSN010000022.1 coordinate 3,048, forward strand.
CGTCCAGGTTCGATGCGAAGATCGCCAGGAAACGCACCCGTTCGAGCAGCGGGATCCGGTCGTCCTCGGCGAGCTCGAGCACGCGCTGGTTGAACGCGAGCCAGCTCAGCTCCCGGTCCGCGAAGCGGTCCGCGGGGAGGGGGTCGGCCACCGCCTTCGCGGCCGCGGCGAGCTGCGCCTCGTCGGCGGGGTCCTCCGCGATGTGCTCGGCGATGTGGGCGGCCAGGCTCGGGTCGATCGCGCGGGGCGCGAGGACAGGCTGTTCGTGCACGACGCCGGTCTCCTCCTCGGTCTTCACGGTCGCCTTCACCTCGGGGGCGGGTGCGGACGACGTCGCCGTGGCGGCGCTGACGGTCCCGATGAACCGGCCCCGCGCATCACGACTCCTGGAGCTTCGTCTCGTGGCGTCCTTCATGCCCCCATGGTGTCACCGTCGGATGAACCCTGGGTGACGAGATTCCCCAGTTTGGGTCAGGTACGTGTGTACTGCACGTGGGAACCGGCACGGGTGAAGCCGGCCCTCGTGTACGTCGCCAGCGCAGGCGCGTTGTCGCCCTCCACGTACAGGACCGCCCGCGTGCAGCCGGCCTCCACGAGGTGCGCGAGGGCGACGCCTGTCAGGAGACCTCCCAGGCCACGGCCCTGCGCCTCGGGGGCGACGCCGACCACGTAGATCTCGCCGTCGCGGGCGCCGTCAGGCCCCGGCTGCTCCACCTTGGTCCAGAGGAAGGCCTGGAGGGCGGGCTCGTCGTCGGCCGACTCCACGAGGAAGAAGCCGTCCGGGTCGAACCAGGGCACCGCCTGCCGGGCCGCGAGGTCCGCGGGCGCGAGGCGGCCCTGCTCAGGGTGCGACGCGAAGGCGCGGGCATTGAGGGAGAGCCACGCGCCGTCGTCGTGCCCCGGGACGAAGGTCCGCAGGCGCAGGCCGTCGGGGACGGGGCGGGGGGCGGGCACGTCGTGGTCCAGCGCCCGGGCGAGGAAGAGCAGCTCGCGTGCGGGGCGGTAGCCGGCCTTCTCCGCGAGGCCGCGGGCCTCGGGCAGGTCGCCATGGGCCCACACGTGGAGGGCCTTGCCGTGCTGGCCGGGCTCACCCGACCGGGCGGGGAGCGTCGCGTCGCGCTCCGCGATGCGCAGGAGGAGCCGTCCCGTGCCGTTCCTGCGGTGCTCGGGCCGCACCACGAGCTCGGCGCTCGCCACGTCGCCCGAGCGGTCGATCTGCGCGTACCCGATCGTCGCGCCGAGCTTGTCGTGCGCGACGACGTGGGTCACCCACTCGTCGTCGACCGGGAGGTTCAGGAGGAACTGCTCCGAGAGGGGGGCCACGCCGTCGTGCTGCTCGGCGGTGGCGGCCAGCTCGCGGACCGCCCGCTGCGCGGCGGCGTCGAGGGGACCGATCTCGAAGGGAGGAGCGATGAGCACGGGCCCATCCTCCCCCAGGCTCGCCCCGTTGGGCGGCCGGACCCCGCCGAGACAGTGCCTTCGTCCGACGAAGGCACTGTCTCGGCGGAGTGAGTGAGTCAGTCCTCGTTGGCAGCCGACGGGGCGTTGAGGCCCGCCGAGATGAGGTCCATCACCGACGAGTCGGCCAGCGTTGTCGCGTCACCCACCGCGCGGTTCTCGGCCACGTCCCGCAGGAGGCGGCGCATGATCTTGCCGGACCGCGTCTTGGGCAGCTCGGCCACGACGAGGATCTTGCGGGGCTTGGCGATCGGGCCGATCTCCTTCGCCACGTGCGCCCGCAGCTCCTCCTGGACCTGGGCGGCACCCTCGGCGTCGGAGGCCCGGGTCGCGTGCTCCCCGCGCAGGATCACGAACGCCACCACTGCCTGGCCGGTGGTCTCGTCGTTGGCGCCCACCACAGCCGCCTCCGCGACGATGTCGTGCGAGACCAGGGCCGACTCGATCTCCGTGGTGGACAGGCGGTGCCCCGAGACGTTCATGACGTCGTCGACGCGGCCGAGGAGCCAGATGTCGCCGTCGTCGTCCTTCTTGGCGCCGTCGCCGGCGAAGTACAGGCCCTCGAAGCGGGACCAGTACGTCTCCTTGTAACGCTCGAGGTCACCCCAGATGCCGCGGAGCATGGACGGCCACGGCTCGGTGAGCACGAGGTAGCCACCGCCGCCGTTCGGCACGGGGTGGGCCTCGTCGTCGACCACGTCGGCCGCGATGCCCGGGAGCGGCACCTGGGCCGAGCCGGGCTTGGCCGCGGTGACGCCCGGCAGCGGGCTGATCATGATGCCGCCGGTCTCCGTCTGCCACCACGTGTCGACGATCGGGGTCTTGTCGGCGCCGATCACACGCCGGTACCACATCCACGCCTCGGGGTTGATGGGCTCGCCGACGCTGCCCAGCACCCGGAGCGACGACAGGTCGAACTGGCCCGGGATGTCCTCGCCCCACTTCATGCAGGTGCGGATGGCGGTGGGCGCCGTGTAGAGGATCGAGACCTTGTACTTCTCGATGAGCTCCCACCAGCGGCCACGGTGCGGCGTGTCGGGCGTGCCCTCGTAGAGCACCTGGGTGGCGCCGTTGAGCAGCGGCCCGTAGACCACGTAGGAGTGGCCGGTGACCCAGCCGATGTCGGCCGTGCACCAGTAGACGTCGGTCTCCGGCTTCAGGTCGAACACGTTCTTGTGCGTGTAGGCCACCTGCGTGAGATAGCCGCCGGTGGTGTGCAGGATGCCCTTGGGCTTCCCGGTGGTCCCCGACGTGTACAGGATGAACAGCGGGTGCTCGGCCTCGACCCACGCGGGCTCGTGGAACGTGTCCGCCGCCTCGAGGGCCTCGTGCCACCAGATGTCGCGACCCTCGGTCCACGCGACCTCCTGCTCCGTGCGGCGGACCACGAGGACGTTGCGCACGGTCGTCTCCGGGTCGCCCTCGCGCGGCGCGAGCGCCTCGTCGACGGCAGGCTTCAGGGCGGACGGTGCACCGCGGCGGTAGCCGCCGTCGGCCGTGATGACGAGCGTGGCCTCCGCGTCGGCGATGCGGCTGCGCAGGGCGTCGGCGGAGAAGCCACCGAAGACGACCGAGTGGGGCGCGCCCACGCGGGTGCACGCCAGCATGGCGACGACCGACTCGACCAGGAGCGGCAGGTAGATCACGACGCGGTCGCCGGCCGTGACGCCGAGCGCCGCCAGCGCGTTGGCCGCCCGGGCCACCTCGCGCTGCAGCTCGGCGTACGTGACGGAGCGGGTGTCGCCCGGCTCGCCCTCGAAGTGCAGGGCGACGCGGTCGCCCAGACCGTTCTCCACGTGGCGGTCGACGGCGTTGTAGGCGGCGTTGAGCGTGCCGTCCGCGAACCACCGGGCGACGGGCGCGCCGCTCCAGTCGAGCGTCTCGGTGAACGGGGTCTTCCACGTCACGAGCTCGCGAGCCTGCTTCGCCCAGAACTCCAGGCGGTCCGCGGCAGCCTCCTCGTAGAGGCCGGGCTGGGCGTTCGCCTGGGCGGCGAACTCCGGGCTCGGCGGGAAGCTGCGTGTCTCGTGGAGGAGGTTCTCGAGGCTGGCAGTCGAGCCCGACGGCTCTGTCGATGGCTGGGTGTCTGTCACGGCGACCTCCGGTGCGCGTCTTCGCGGGTGCGACGGCAGGATTTGGAAGGACTCCTGCCTTGTGGAGTGTAGTCACGGTGAGCGGGGTCACAGACCCCGGTCACAGTCTGAGACGGTACCGCTACTTTGCCTCAGATCGAAGCGTGCCTGACCTGCTGGGCTGATTCGTCGCAAACGTTGTCGGGAACATGGGGTCGCCCGTGCGGCGTTGCTCCCCACGTGAGCAGACTCTTCGCCCCGGTCACCCTGCGTGGCCTCACCTTCCCGAACCGCGCCTGGGTGGCGCCGATGTGCCAGTACTCGGCAACCGACGGGCTGCCCGACGACTGGCACCTGGTCCACTACGGGTCGCTCGCCACCGGCGGCTTCGGCCTCGTCCTGACCGAGGCTACGGCGGTGGTCCCGGAGGGCCGCATCAGCCCGCAGGATACCGGCCTGTGGAACGACGAGCAGGTCGCGGCGTGGTCGCGGGTGGTCACCTTCGCGCACGACCGTGGCACCCTCATGGGGATCCAGCTCGCCCACGCCGGGCGCAAGGCGTCGGAGTACCGGCCGTGGGCCCCGAAGAGCGGCACCGTGCCGGTGTCCGACGGCGGCTGGGCGACCGTGGCGCCGTCGGCCCTGGCTCACGACGGGCTCGCCGAGCCGCACGCGCTGGGCGTGGACGAGATCGCGGCCGTCGTCGAGGCCTTCGCCGCCGCCGCGGTCCGTGCCGACCGGGCGGGCTTCGACGTGGTCGAGGTCCATGCCGCGCACGGCTACCTGCTGCACCAGTTCCTGTCGCCCATCGCGAACCGGCGCGACGACGAGTACGGCGGCACGCTCCAGAACCGCTCCCGCCTGCTGGTCGAGGTGGTCGACGCCGTCCGGGCCGCCTGGCCGGCGGAGAAGCCACTGATCGTCCGCGTCTCTGCCACCGACTGGCGGGAGGACGGCCTGACGGTCGAGGACGTCGCACTCGTGGCCGAAGAGCTCTCCCGGCACGGCGTGGACCTCGTCGATGTCTCGACGGGTGGGGTGGCGCCCGCGAGCTACCCGGACGAGCCCGGGTACCAGGTGGCGTTCGCCCGCCGGATCCGGGAGGTCTCCGGGGTGCCGGTGAGCGCGGTCGGGCTCATCAGTGAGCCCTCGCACGCGGAGGAGATCGTCGCGGACGGCGGGGTCGACGTCGTCATGCTCGGACGTGCGGCGCTCCGCGACCCTCGATGGGCGCTGCGCGCGGCCCACGAGCTGGGGGTTGCGGCGGGGACGAGCCGTCTGACGGTCGAGTCCGGGGTGCGGTGGCAGCCGCAGTACGAGCGGTCGGCCTGGCGTTCTGAGATGGTGTCGGCACGCCGGGGGTAATTGCTTTCCTGCCGGTGTGCGCGGTGTGGAAGAAATGCCCGCCGTATCGATTCGCCGTGTGGCCGGGCCAGGCCGCGTGATCTTCCGGAACAATCAGGCGGCAGGCCCGGCCACCACGGTGGCGAGTTCTCGATCCCACGAGTACGGCATCCGGGAGCTTCCTCAGCCGGATGCCGCGCTCGCCAGCTGGACGGGGACTATCAGGCGCTGCGTGCTCCGCCGCATCGGGACGAGCCCGGTCGACGAGTCCTGATGTGGACTTCCTGCGCGTGGGTGTCCGCCGTCCTGTGTTTCTTGCTGTGGTGCCTATCACACCAACTTCTCAATGTGTGCGCAACGGCTGCCCGGACATCTTCACAATTAATGTTGTGATGTCAATGTGTTCCGAATCTGCATTCATGTCGGAAACAAAAGAGCGAAGGGGCTTCGCGGTGGCGCGGTGATCGGCAGTTCGTCGGATGATCGGCAACTCGGGCGGCCGATCATCCGACGAACTGCCGATCAGGCGGGCGTGAGCGGACGGAGGTATCGCCGGCAGACGTGCACCCGGGCGAAGCGAGCGCGGAGCTCGCGCTCCCGCTCGATCGGGGCGTGCAGGAACGCGGTCTGCAGGGTGAGGCCGCCCGGGACGTCGAAATCGTCGGCGGGTTCGTCCCAGCCCTTGTAGACGTGGAGATACCGGTAGGCCTCGGAGAAGCCCATGGCCTGGTACCAGGCGTTCGCGCCGGGGTCCTCGCGGGTCCAGGCGTCGAGCTCTGTGGCTCCCGCGGCCTGGACCAGTGGCAGCGCGGACGTCAGGAGGGCGCTCGCGATGCCTGTCCGCGCGTGGTCGGGGTGCACCGCCACGGTGTCGATCGTAGCGAGCGCGCCGTCGAGCTCGATGTCGAGGATGCCGGCGATGTCCCCGGCCGCGTCGGCGACCAGCCGGACGACCGGCAGCTCGAACGTCGTGGGGCGGGACGTGACGTCGTCGAAGTACTGGGTGCCGAGGAAGGACAGGACACGGCAGCGCAGCCACCCCGTCTCGTCGGCGGCGCTGTACGGGCGGATCGCGAAACTGCTGGTCAAGGTGGTTCCCATCGTCGGAGGGCAGGCTGGAGCGACGCGGGTTCTCGCCCGCGGCCGTGACGGCGGAGGCCTCAGTACGACGACATGGTGCGATGCTCGCGGCTCAGGTGCTGTTGCGCGAGGGAATTCCGTGGTGCGCCGAGCACCCGGGCGGGGCCGGGCGGGGCGGGCGCACGGGCGCCGCCGGGGCCGCGCCGACCGCCGTCAGGCGAGCCGTCTGCGCCGTGCCGCGCGCCAGAGCAGCACCACGGCGACCGCGACGGCGACGCCGCCGACCACCGCGATGACGGGCACGGGCTTGACCTTCGGCCGCAGTGCCATGGGCCGGGTGAAGGTCAGGATGCCCCAGCCGTTGTCGGCGGCCATGCGCCGGAGCGTGCGGTCGGGGTTGACCACGTAGGAGTGGCCCACGGTGTGCAGCATGGGCGCGTCGGTGACGGAGTCCGAGTAGGCGTAGCTCGCGGCCAGGTCGTACCCCTCGCGGGCAGCGAGCTCGCGGACCGCGATGCCCTTGTTCTCGCCGTAGGCGTAGTAGTCGATGCCGCCGGTGAAACGGCCGTCGGCCACGGCCATCCGGCTCGACACGACGTGGTCGGCCCCGAGGATCGCGGCGATCGGTTCGACGAGCTCCGCGCCCGACGCCGACACCACCACGACGTCGTGCCCCAGCTCGTGGTGCTCGGCGATCAGCTCCACGGCCTCGGCGTAGACGACCGGGTCGATGAGCTCGTGGACCGTCTCGGCGACGATCCTGCGCACCTTGTCCACGTCCCAGCCGGTCACGAGCGTGCTGAGGTGCGCGCGCATGCGCTCGGTCTGGTCCGCGTCGGCGCTCCCGAGCATGAAGACGAAGTGCGCGTAGGCGCTCCGCAGCACGTCGCCGCGCGAGATGAGGCCGCCCGCGTAGAACGGCCGGGAGAAGGCCGCGGACGAGCTCGTCGCGATGATCGTCTTGTCGAGGTCGAAGAAGGCCGCGACCTTCCGGCCCGACGAAGGAACCTGCTTGTGCGCTGTTGCTTCGCTCACGCCCCGAGCCTAACGGCCGGTCACGACCACGGTGCGAGCCCCGGGCGCGCGTCGCCGCGGGAAGTCGGTCCCCGGGTCGAGCGACCTTCGTGACGGTGCCGGGCGGGTGCGAGGGCGACCACACGCCCTGATCCCGTGAGGCTGTGCACAGCCCGGTCGCTGTGCCCAGCGGCGGACCTGGCGCTCGCAGCAGCCTGGAGGCACACAGCCCGGACGGACGGCCCGGGGTGGTGAATCCAGGAGGTCGGCATGGTGGGGGCGGTGGCGGCTGCGGTCGGCGAGGGACGTGCCGGGAGGCAGCGGAGCGACGTGATGGCCGAGGGGCGGGTCCTGGGCGTGGTCGGGTCGGTCGGCGGCGCCGGTGCCTCGGTGGTGTGCGCGGCGATGGCGCACGGGCTGCGCCGGGCCGGAGAGCGGGCGACTCTCGTCGACCTGGCCGGGCAGGACCCCGGCCTGGAGATGCTCCTGGGGGTCGACGACGTCCCAGGGGTGCGGTGGAGCGACCTGGGCGCGGCGCGAGGCGACGTGGACGGCATCACCCTGGTCGCCGGGCTGCCGCGCTGGGGAGTGGTTCCCGTGCTCAGTGCCCGTTCGGGCGGCGCGGCGCCTGACGACGCGGTGGTGCTCGACGTCTGCTCCGGGCTCGTCCGGGCAGGCGAGACGGTGGTGCTCGACCTGCCACGGCCCGGAGCGGGCAGACCCTCCTGGCGTGCTGCCGGGGCGCTCGTGGGCGGCGCGGACGTGGTCCTGGTCGTGGTTCCCCTCACCGTGCCGGCGGCGGCAGGTGCGATGGCGGTGGTCACGGCACTTCGCGAGGCGGGAGCCGCGGATGTGCGCCTCGTCGTGCGCGGTCCCGCTCCCGGGCGGGTCGACGGCGCGGAGCTCGCCGACGCGCTCGGGCTCCCGGTGGTCGCGGAGCTCGGCCGGGACCGCTGGCTCGCAGCGGCGGTCGAGCGCGGCGAGGGACCGCCGATGGGACGCCGTGCCCCCCTGGGCCGGTTCGCGACCCTTCTGGCAGGTGCCCTGTGACCGCCGTCCCGGTCGTCGACGACGCGCTCCTCGACGACATCCGGGCGCGCATGCTGGTTCGGCACGAGGGCTCGCCCGAGGACGGGTCCGACGACGCGGTCCGGGCTGCGGTCCAGGCCAGCGGGCGGGTCCTCGGCAGCACGGCGCTGCGTGAGCTGGCCCGCGCGGCGCGTGCCGAGCTCGTGGGAGCCGGGCCGCTCCAGCCGCTGCTCGACGAGCCGGCCGTGACGGACGTCCTGGTCAACGGTCCGCACGACGTGTGGGTGGACCGCGGGAACGGCCTGGAGCGAGCCCCCGTGGACCTCGGCACGGACGCCGACGTGCGCGCGCTGGCCGTTCGGCTCGCCGCTCTCGGTGGCCGGCGGCTCGACGACGCCGCGCCGACCGTGGACGCGCGGCTGCCCGACGGGACCCGCCTGCACGCCGTCCTCGAACCCGTGGCCCGGGCGGGGGCCGTCGTGTCGCTCCGGGTGCTGCGCCCCCGGGCCTTCACGCTCGACGAGCTCGTCGCGCTCGGCACCCTGCCCGAGGAGTGGACGGGACTGCTGCGGGCGCTCGTGGCCCGCCGGGCGAACCTGCTCGTCTCGGGCGGGACCGGCAGCGGCAAGACCACGCTGCTGGCGGCGCTGCTGTCGCTCGTGCCGCGCGACGAGCGGGTCGTGACGGTGGAGGAGGCCCGCGAGCTCGCCCCCGCGCACCCCCATGTGGTGCCGCTGACGGCGCGCCGGCCCAACGTCGAGGGCGCGGGCGGTGTGGACCTCGCCGAGCTGGTCCGGAACGCGCTCCGGATGCGACCCGACCGCATCGTCCTGGGGGAGTGTCGCGGGGCGGAGGTCCGGGAGGTGCTGCTGGCGATGAACACCGGGCACGACGGGGGCATGGCCACGGTCCACGCCAACTCTGTGGCCCAGGTGCCCGCCCGCCTGGAGGCGCTCGCCGCGCTCGCGGGGATGCCCCGGGACGCGGTCGCCGCCCAGGCCGCCGCCGCGCTGGACGTGGTGCTGCACGTGCGACGGGTCCGGGGCGCCCGGTTCCTCGCCGAGATCGGCGTGGTGGGCCGGGATGCCCGGGGCGACCTCGCCGTCCGTGCCGCGGCGCGGTGGGACGGCCAAGGCCCGTTCGACGTGGACGTCGATGCCTGGGGTGAGCTCGAGAAGAGGTACGGACCGTGGTGAGGGGGCTGGCTGACGCCATCGGCGTGGGGGTGCTCGTGGCGGGTGCGGTGTGGTTCGGGACCGTCCCCGGCGGCCGGCGTGTGGGTGAGGTGCTGCGGTCCGGGCGTGGTGTCAGGACCGTAGGCCCCGGTGAGGACAGGCAGACGGGTACCACCCGGCCCGGCGACGCCCGCCGGCCGCCCGCGCGGGCCCTGCCGACGGCCGGTGAGGCGCCCCTCCGGGTGCTGGTGCACCAGGTGGTCGCCCTGCTGCGTGCTGGGGCGCCGCCGGGAGCGGCGTGGTCGCGGGCGGCGGGCGTCCCGGTCTCGCCGGCGGGCGTGCCCGACGACGTCGCGCTCGCCCGGGTGCTCGGCGTGCGGCACGCACGTGCTGTGGTCGCGGCAACCCGGCTGGCGCTCGACGTCGGGGCACCGCTCGCTCAGGTGCTCGAGTCGGTTGCCGGCGCGCTCGTCGCCGAGGCGGAGGCAGCGGCGGAGCGGGACGCCGCCCTGGCGGGACCGCGGACGACGGCGCGGGTGCTGCTCTGGCTGCCCGCCCTCGGTGTGGTCCTGGGCTGGGCACTGGGCGCCGACCCGTTCGCGACGGCCACAGACGGCGGAGCGGGTACCGCCTCGGTCGGTGCGGGCGTGCTGCTCCTCCTTGTCGGCCGAGCGTGGACCGGGCGGCTGGTCGCGGCCGCGCGCGGCGCGAGCGAGGTGGCCCTCGACGTCCCGGTGCTGCTCGAGCTCGTCGCTGCGGGGATGCGCGCCGGTGCGGGTGTGCCCCGCGCGTTGCGGGCGGCCGGTGCCGCGGTGGAGGGACAGGAGGGCTCCGGGCTGGTCCGGGCGGCCGACGCGCTCGTGCTCGGGGCCGGCTGGGACACGGCCTGGAGCGGCACGCCGGCCGCGCTGGACCCGTTACGGCGGGCGCTCCGTGGCGCCTGGGTCGACGGCGCGGCGCCCGCCGACTCGCTCCGGGCTGCGGGCGACGAGCTGCGGCATGCCAGGCAGGCGGCAGCACGTACGGCTGCGGCACGGCTCGCCGTGCGCCTGGTGATTCCGCTGGGGGCCTGCTACCTGCCGTCGTTCGTTCTGGTCGGCCTCGTCCCCGTGCTGCTGGCGCTCGGGGTGGGACTCGTCAGCGGTGCTCCGTAGCCGTAGCCGTAGCCGTAGCCGGGGCCGATGCCCGGCCTGCCCGAAGACGCTCGCGACCCGCGAGCCCGAGTCGCCCGCCATCGCGGGCCCCACAAAACGTGCCCGCCGTCCGGCGGGCCGAACCAAGGAGGAGACATGACCAACACGAGCACCATCGACGGCGCGCAGCAGGACGAGACCCGTCCCGGCGAGCCGGACCCTGAGGCCGGCCTGGCCACGGCCGAGTACGCGATCGCCACGATCGCCGCCGCCGGCTTCGCGGGGCTCCTCATCGCCATCCTCACGAGCGGCGAGGTGCGCGAGCTCCTGCTGTCGGTCGTCCGTTCCGCGCTGTCTGTGAGCTGACAGTGGCCCGGCGACGGAGGAGCGAACGGGGTGCCGTCACGGCAGAGGTTGCCGTGGCGCTGCCTGCCGTCGTGCTCGTCCTCGCCGCGGTGCTCACGCTCGCGGCCGCGTCCACGGCGCAGATGCGCGCCCTGGACGCGGCCCGGGCGGGAGCGCGAGCCGTGGCGATCGGCGAGACGGAGAGTGTGGTGGCGGCGGCGGTCCGGAAGGTCGGCGGTCAGAGCGCACGGCTGGTGGTCCGGCGGGAGGGCGAGTGGGTGACCGTCACCGTCACCTCACCCGTCGCGGCCGGCTGGTTGTCCGCGGTGCCTCTGCGGGCAACCGGCACCGCGGTGGCCTGGGAGGAGCCGTGAAGGCTGGTCAGAGCTCTGACGAGCGCGGGGCGGGTACCGTCCTGGTGCTCGGCGTGATCGCCACGGCGCTCGTGCTCGCCCTGGGGGTCGCTGCCCTCGGCGCGGCCCAGCGCGCCCGGGGTGCTGCTCAGACGGCGGCCGATCTCGGTGCGATCGCCGGCGCCACCGCCCTGGTCGGCGGCAACGACGCCTGCTCCCTGGCGCGCGACGCCGTCGTCCGCAACGGGGCCCTGACCACGTCGTGCGTCGTGGAGGCCGGCGGAGCGGTCCGGGTGACGGTGACCCGGACAGTCACGGGACCTGCGGCCGGAGCGTGGCCCGGACTGCTGGGGGACGCGAGGGCGACGGCGCTCGCCGGTCCCCGGCCGTCAGGAGTTGAGCACGTCGATGGAGCCGTCGGTGGCGAGCCGGAGGCGGCGGGGGTCGAGGTCGGCCAGCTCGAGGGCTGCCTCGAGTGCGAGCTGCGGCACGTCGGCCCACCAGTCCGGCAGCCAGTGGTGCTGCCGGAATGCCTCGAGGATGGGGCCCGTCGGCACCCGACGGCTCGTCATATCGCTCACGAGCAGTATTTTCGCAGGTCAGGCGGGTTCGAGAAAGCGTTGACCCCGGGGCTACCGGCCGCTGACCTGTCCTTCCGTGAGGGTCTTCCGGAAGAACCGGACTGCCGCGTCGCCCACTCGGGCGCGGGCCTCGGCGTCGGCGCTCCGCACAGGGAAGAAGTCCTGGTGCCGCACGTGCGGCCCGATCTCGTGACCCACGATCCCGGGGACCCGGTCCAGGTACGGCCGAACGTCCGTGGCGAGGGGCGTGACCCGGTCGGCGCCGCCCCACCAGGTCTCCATCGGGGCCCGGACGGTCGCGAGGCTCGCCGCGTCGACGATGGAGCCCAGCGGGGCCACCTGGAAGACGGACCGGACGCGAGGGTCCGCCAGGTCCGAGGCGGAGTCCGCCGCGAGCCCGAGCAGCTCGGCACGGCTGTACTTCTCCTGGACGATCTCGAGCACTCGCGGATACTCGGGGATCTTCGCGAAGGGGATGCGTCCGGTGAAGATTCCGCCGATGACCCGGCGGTCGAGCCGGGCTCCCACCGTCGCGGCGGCGGCGTACGCGCCTGCCGAGAAGCCGGCAGCGCCGACAGGCCCGAGCTGGCGGTCCCTGGCGACCATGTCGAGCGCGAACCGGAGGTCCCGGGCCCGCTCCCACGGGAAGATGAACCCCTCCGGCTCGTAGCCCACGGTGGTGCTCGCCCCATGATGATCGATGGCCACGACCCGGAGACCTTCCTCGAACAGCGGGTCGATCAGCCAGTCCATGGCGGCGACGGACCCTCCGGCGCCGTGGGACACCACGACCGTCGGGATGCGGGGGTCGGACGCATCCTGGTCCCAGACCGAGACGCGGACCGGACGCGGAACGGTGGCGTCGGCGAAGGACCGGCGGGACTCGTCGAAGTAAACAGTGACCTGCGGCGACGCCAGTTCCACGCTCATGGTCGCAGCCTAGGCAGAAATCGTCGGGCTTTGGAACAAAGTGGACTAATACTTCACCGGGTGGAAACGTGAGCCGGGTCACCGGGCGCGTGCGACAGCACCGCGTCAAGGAGGCGTACCGCTGCGGACTTGTCCAGGGGGGCGTTGTAGCTGCCGCACTTGGGCGACTGCACGCACCCGGGGCACCCGTCGGCGCAGGGGCAGGCGGCGATAGCCTCGCGCGTGGCGCGGAGCCAGGCCGCCCCGAGCTCGAACCCGCGCTCGGCGAACCCTGCCCCGCCGGGGTAGGCGTCGTAGACGAAGACCGTGGCCTGACCCGTGTCGGCGTGCAGCTCCGTCGACACGCCACCCAGGTCCCAGCGGTCGCACGTGGCGAGCAGCGGCAGGAGTCCGATCGAGGCGTGCTCCGCGGCGTGCAGCGCACCGGGCGCCTCCTCCGCGGAGACTCCCGCGGCCCGCAGCACGAAGTCGGGCACCGACCACCAGACGGCGACCGTCCCGAGCGTGCGCTCCGGCAGGTCGAGCGGCTCCGTGCCGAGCACCTGCATGTCGGGGAGCCGGCGTCGCTGGAAGCTCACCACCTGGCTCGTCACCTCCACCGGGCCCAGACCCCACGTCACCGGACCCCACTCGCGCTCGACCACCGGCCGCGCCGGGCCCAGGCCGGACCCGGCCGCGCCGTCTCCGTGGTCGCCCTCGGCCCCGGCCTCGTGGCCGGCGGCGTACCCCTCGATCGTGATCTCCATGAGCTCGCGCGACCACGTCCCGTGGTCCACGTCGCGCCGCACGACGAGCGCCACCTGGTCCCGGAGGTCCAGATGGTCCACGAGGTACGTGACGCCCTGGTGGACGTAGACCGCGCCGTCGTGCACCTGGCCGTCGGCGGACGCCGCGTCCACGGTGCCGAGCATGCGTCCGGTCCCGCCCTCGACCACACGTACCGGCGACCCGCCGGAGCCGCGGAGGTCGGTCAGCCCGGCTGCGGGCTGGGCGTGTGTCCAGTACCACCCGGACGCGCGCCGGCGGAGGGCGCCCCGGGCCACGAGGACGTCGAGCACCTCCCGCACGTGGGCCGGGTTGCCGAACGCGGCCAGGTCCTCCGTGCGCAACGGCACCTCCTGCGCCGCCGCGCACAGGTGCGGGGCCAGCACGTACGGGTTGGCGGGGTCGAACACCGTGGCCTCGAGGGGAGCGTCGAGCACCGCCTCGGGATGCAGCACGAGGTAGGTGTCCAGCGGGTCCTCGCGCGCCACGAACGCCACCAGCCCGTCGGCTCCGGCCCGGCCCGCGCGCCCGGCCTGCTGCCACAGGGACATGCGGGTGCCGGGCCAGCCGGCGATCAGCACGGCGTCGAGGCCGGAGATGTCCACGCCGAGCTCGAGCGCGTTGGTCGTCGCGAGGCCGAGCAGCTCTCCGGTGCGGAGCGCGCGCTCCAGCTCGCGCCGTTCCTCGGGCAGGTAGCCGCCCCGGTACGCGGCGATCCGCTGGGCGAGCTGCGGCGAGACGCGCCGCAGGTGGTCGCGGGCCTGCGTGGCCACCGACTCTGCCCCGCGGCGGCTGCGCGTGAAGGCCAGCGTGCGGGCACCGTGGGCGGCGAGGTCGGCGAGCAGGTCGGCTACCTCGGCGGTAGCCGACCGGCGCGGGTGCTCCGGAGGTCCGGAGTCGGTCGGCACGGCCGGCTCGTCGGGCTCCCCCGAGCCCACCGGCGCCGTGGCGTCGTGCGCCGTCGGGTCCACGACGGCGGCCATCGGGTCGCCGTCGGACTCGTCGTCCCGGCCTCCGCTCCAGCCCACGACCTCGGGCGGCCGCCACAGCGCGACCGTGCGGCTGCCCGACGGCGACCCGTCCTCGGTGACGGCCACGACGTCGTCGGGCGTGGCGCCGATCAGGCGGGCCGCGCTCACCGCCGGGTCCGCGGTGGTGGCGGAGGCCACGACGAACGTCGGGGCGGTTCCGCCGTAGTGCGCCGCGAGGCGGGCCAGGCGCCGGAGCACCAGCGACACGTGCGCGCCGAACACCCCGCGGTACGAGTGGCCCTCGTCCACCACGACGTAGCGCAGGCCCTTGAGCAGCCGGGCCCAGCGGCGGTGGTTGGGCAGCAGCGCGAAGTGGAGGAAGTCGGGGTTCGTCAGCACCACGTCGGCGTGGTCCCGCACCCAGGACCGCTCCTCCCGGGGGGTGTCGCCGTCGCAGGTGGCGACGCGGAGGTCGCGCGTCCCGGCGGCGTCGAGCAGGCCCTGGAGAGCGTGCAGCTGATCGGCAGCGAGGGCCTTCGTGGGGGACAGGTAGAGGACGGAGCCGCGCCGCGCCGCCGACTCGATCCGGCCGGGGTCGAGCGTCGAGGCGGCGACGTCGGCCCGGATCGAGGTCAGAGCAGGCAGCCAGAACGCGAGGCTCTTGCCCGACCCCGTCGATGTCGCCAGGGCGACGTGCCGGCCCGACCACGCTGCGTCGGCCGCCTCAACCTGGTGCAGCCAGGGACGGTCGACGCCGCGGGCCCGGTAGCCGGCGACGATCGTCGCGTCCGCCCACTCCGGCCAGTCCGCCTGGCGCCCCTCTCGCGCGGGGAACGTTCGCACGTGCGTGAGCCGGTCGGCGCGGGAGCCGCCGGCGAGCAGGACGTCGAGCAGGGGGTGCGTGGTGGTCGGGACGGGCACGTCGGCCAGTCTCGCACCATGTCGGCCGCGCGCCTCAGCCCCAGCGCTCGACCAGGGCGCGGACGAGGTCGGCCGGGCTGTCCGACGACGGCGCGCCCCCGCCCGTGGCCCCGGCCGCGGCGGGCGTCGCACCGCCCGCAGGCCCGGCCGCCGCCTCGGCAGCCTTCGACGCCTCGGCCCGCCCGGCGGCGAGCCCTCTCGCGTAGCCGACGGCGTACGTCGTGACGGGGGCGGCCGGCCGGGCGACCGCGTGCGCGGCGTCCCGGGCGAGGTCCAGCACCTCCTGGACGTCGACGGTGCCCCGGGCGAGCCCCAGCTCCGCCTCGAGGGCCTCGACCCAGCTCTGCACGTCGTTCATGCGTCCTCCAGAGTCACTGACAGGGTGCGACAGGCGCGGTGGCGCCGAGCCGTTCGGCGTCGGCCCAGGTGTCGACGTCGTCGGCGAGGCCGCCGGGATCGGTGACCTCGACGCAGCGCAGCGCGTCCACGAGCCTGCCGACCGGGACGCCGTCGACGCCGCCCGCCGTGGAGCGGAGCTCCGCCAGGCGAGCCAGGAGCGGGCCCCGCCGGTAGACGCCGACGAGCCACTGCGCCCGGCCGCCGCTGGTCAGGAAGGCACCGTCCACGCCCGGACGGTCGCGGACGGCGTCCAGCAGGAGCGGGACGGCCGCAGCAGCGCGCGGTGCGTCCACGGCCAGCACCACCACCCAGCCAGGGCCGTCGTGCCCCAGAGCGCGGAGCCCTGCGTCGATCCCTGCCAGCGGGCCGCCGAACGGCGGATCCTCGCGGGTCAGGATCGCGCGGCCGATCTCGGGGGCGAGCGCCTCCGGGCCCACGACGGCGATGCGGTCCGCGTGGCCGAGCGCGTCGAGCGTCCGGGCGAGCAGCGGGACTCCGTCGAGCAGCAGCCCGGACTTCGCGACCCCGCCGAGGCGGGTCGCGCGCCCGCCGGCGAGCACCACGGCGTCGAACCGGGGGCGGCCGGTTCTGTGGTCGGCCTGGTGCCCGGCGGCTGGCGCCTCAGGCGTGGTGGTTGTGACTCCCGGCGCGGCGGTCGTGGCGCCCGGCGCGGCGGCTGTGGCGCCGGGCAGGGGCGAGGGGGCCTCGCGCGCGGCGCCCGCGACCTCCCCGCCGGACAGGCCGGTGCGGAGGTCCACCACAGCGACGACGTCGCCCTCGGTCACGGCGTCCACCTCGCGCGGGACCACTGCGAGCCCGTCAGCAGCGGCGAGCGCGGAGACGAGGTGGCCGCCGCTCCCGCCACCGCTGGGCGACACCGCGGGCTCCACCTCGCCGGTGGGCAGCACCCGCACCGGGAGGATCTGCTCCCGCCCGGCGGGGCTCCGCCACCCGGCCCGGACCCGCCGCCGCGTGACCGGAACGCCACCGATCGACGCGACTCCGGCGGCGAGCGTCGGCGCGTCCGGGACGCGCAGCCCGCGCATCCGGCGGATGGCCGGCCGTACGAACAGCGTGAACGACACGAAAGCGCTCACCGGGTTGCCGGGGACCGCGACCCACGGCACGCCGCGCCAGCGCGCCGTCGCCTGCGGACGTCCCGGCTGCATGCCGACTCCCGCGACGTCCACGTCGCTCACGGCACGTGCCCCGGGCTCGGCAGCCCCCGCTCCCGCGGCAGGCCCCGCTCCCGCGGCAGGCCCCGCTCCCGCGGCAGGCCCCGCTCCCGCGGCAGGCCCCGCGCCGCCGTCGGCCAGCACCTCCCGCACCACGTCCGCGGCTCCTGCCGAGACGCCCCCGGCCGTCACCACCAGGTCCACGAAGGGCGTCACCTCGTCGAGCGCGGCCCGGAGCGCGTCCGCCGTGTCGGGCACGGGTCCGAGCCGCACCACGTCGGCTCCCGCCTCGCGCGCCGCGGCGGCCAGCATGAGGGAGTTCGAGTCGACGATCTGGCCGGGCCGCCGGGCCGTACCGGCCGGCACCAGCTCCGAGCCGGTGGCGATCACCGCGACCCGGGGTCGACGGTGCACCAGCACCCGGTCGGTGCCCGACGCCGCCACGCTCGCCACGAGCGCGCCCGTCACCTCGGTCCCCGGAACGGCCAGCAGCTCCCCGGCCTGCAGATCCTCCCCCCGCCGCCGGACGTGCGTGCGGTCGGGCCGGGAGAGCGTCACCGTGGGCTCGGTGGCCGGGGCCCCCGCGACGAAGCGCTCGGTCGACGTACGCTCGACGGGCACCACCGCGTCGGCCCCCGGCGGGACCGGCGCCCCGGTCATGATCCGGACGGCCTCGCCCGGGCCGAGCCCTGCGAACCCGCCGCGGGCGGCGACCGGAAGCCCCATGTCCGGCAGCCCGGCGTCGTCCGGCAGGGCCGCCGCGGGGAGGTCGCCCACCACCCGGAGCGTGACCGCCTCGCCCGACGCGGACAGGTCGGCGAGGCGCACGGCGTACCCGTCCATCGCGGCGTTGTCGAAGGAGGGCACCGACTCGGCGGCGCGGACCTCCTGGGCCAGGATCAGCGGCCCGGAGCCCGGGGCGAACCGGAACGGCCCGGCGTGGGGGGCGGGGCCGCCGCCGTCGACCAGCTCGGCGAGAGCCACCTCGTGCGCGGGCAGCGCGCCGACCAGCGCGAGCACCTTCTCCACGTGCTCGGCGACGGTCCGCAGCGGCGTCCGGTGGCCCATGAGGACACGGTACGGTCCGGATGTTCGGCCCGCGTTGCGGGGGCCTCACGGCGCACGGGAGCGACCTGTGAGCCGAGATATCTTGACGTCAAGATATCTGCTCGGGGAGGGTGGCGGCATGCGCCTTCACCACGTCCAGGTCTCGTGCCCGCCCGGCGGCGAGGAGGCCGCCCGTCGCTTCTACGCCGACGGCCTGGGCCTCGCCGAGGTTCCCAAGCCGACCGCCCTGTCGAGCCGTGGCGGCTGCTGGTTCCGCGCCCTCGCCCCCGGCGGCGCGGTCACGGCGGAGATCCACGTGGGCGTCGAGGAGCCGTTCTCCGCGGCCCGCAAGGCGCACCCCGCCCTCCTGGCCGACGACGGCGCCCACCTCGAGCGCATCGCCAGTCGCCTGGCGGCTCTCGGCTTCGCCGTGGACTGGTCGGAGCGTCTGACGTTTGAGGGCTACGAGCGGTTTCACACGGCCGACGCGGCGGGCAACCGGGTGGAGGTGCTGGCCCGGATCATCACCGGGGACCCCCAGGTCGCGGAAGTGGTCGCCCCGCAGGGCGTCGGCTGCGAACCCGGCCGACCGTTCGATCATCGAGACGGGCAGGAACGGGACGCCGGCCCCGCCCGGCTTGCGGAGGTCGACGGTCCGGATCCGACCGGCCCAGTCGAAGACGTCCTGGAACAGGTGCCGATGGATGGCGCAGAGCTCGGCGAGGTCGTTGGTGGGATCCGGCCGGCTCCGCAGGAGCTGAATCGTCCGTGGCCAGACCAGGTCGGCCTCTGCCGTGGCTAGCTCGTCCGCGGTCCGGGCACCGACGAGGTTCCGCAGGATCCCCGTCTCCGGATCGACGTACGGGTCGGGAGAGTCACTCAAGGCCGTACCTGGCGCGAGCCCGACGCACCAGCTCGTCCTCGTCGATATCCAACGACACAAACTCCTCGGCGTCGGCACGGGACGCGTCAGAAGACTCCAGCCCCTCCATCGTGTTGTGGTGCACCGCCTCCTCGACGGCGCGGCGCCGCTGGACCATGTCCGCCCTGTAGGCCAGCACATCCGACGCCAGGACTCGCCGGTACGCGTTCACCTTGTGGAACGGGATCTTCCCCGTTTCCAGAAGCTTCACCAGCGTCGGTCGTGAGACGCCGAGAAGGTCTGCGGCTTCCTGGGTCGTCAGGGCAGCGTCCCGTGGGAGCACGGTGACGGATCGTCCGGCCGCCAACGAGCCGAGCAGGTCAGCGACGGCTGCCTGGACCTCGCTCGGCAGCTCGACCGGACCTGCCTCGGAGTACAGCGCCAGTCTCTGCGGGTCGGCAAGGAGCTCGCCGAGGCTCTCCAGAGCACGGATGCTGGATCGTGAGGGGACGGTCGTGTGATCGTCGAGCGTCGACATGCACCCAGTCTAGGTCGAAAAACTCGAAACCTGCTGGGTCGAAGCGGACCTCCTGGCACGCCCCGGCAGGCCCGCGGGACCTACCCCCGCACGCCCTTCCGAACCGGGCCCAGCGTGAAGAGCAGGGTCGCCAGCCCCGTGGCCGCGAGCAGGGCGAAGCCGATCCCGTAGTCGCCCTCGAGCTGGTAGACCGCGCCCATGATGAGCGGCGGAACGAAGCCCCCGAGCCCGCCGGCCGCGCCCACCACGCCGGTCACCGCCCCGACCTTGTCGGGCGGGGCCACCTTGGCGACCAGCGCGAACGTCGCACCGGACGACGCCCCGAGCGCCGCTGCGAGCCCCAGGAACGCGATGGTCCCGACGGGCACCAGCCCCGGCTGGAACGCCACCACGGCGGCCAGCAGCGTCACCGCCGCGAAGCAGACGAGCGACACGGGCACGGGCCCGAACCGGTCGGACAGCGTGCCGCCCACCGGCCGCATTACGACCGCCAGAACCACGAACCCCGCGGTGCGCGCGGCGGCGTCCGCCGGGTCCAGGTCGTAGGCGTTGGTGAGGAACGTCGGCAGGTACACGGAGAACGCCACGAAGCCGCCGAAGCCCACGGCGTACAGCCACGAGAGCTGCAGGGTCGCGGGGATCTTCAGCGTGGCCCAGGTGCGCGCCCACATCCCGGGGGCCGCGCCGGCCCCCGGCCCGCCGGCTCCCGGCCCGCCGGCCCCGCCGCCCGCGACCGGAGCGTCCCGCAGCATCGCCCGCGACACCACCGCGAACACCGCCAGCACCACGGCGACGACGACGAACGGCACCCAGCGCCCGGCGGCGTCGGCGATCCGGACCGTCGTGAAGGACGACACGGCCGTGCCCCCCATCCCGACCCCGAAGATCCCGAGCGCCATGCCTCGCCGCTCGGGCGGGAACCACGCGTTGACGAACGGCACGCCCACCGCGAACGCGGTGCCGCCCAACCCCAGCAGGAAGCCGCCGACGAGGAGCATGGCGAACGAGTCGGCGACCAACCCGACGAACAGCACCGGAACGATCGTCAGCATGCTGACCAGCGGGAACATGACACGGGCGCCGAGCCGGTCGGTGAGCGCCCCGACCGGGATACGCCCCACCGACCCGACGATCACCGGTACCGCGACCAGCACCGACTGCTCCACGTCGGTGAGCCCGTAGTCGGCGCCGTAGGCCTTGCCGAGCGGGCTGATCAGGGCCCACGCCCAGAAGTTGATGGCGAAGCCGACGGTGGCGAGCGCGAGCTGGACGCCGGCGGAGGTGCCCGCAGCCGCGGGCCCGCGACGCGTCGCCGGGGTGGGAGCCGTCATGTCAGTGTCCTCTCGGGCGGGGTCCGGTGGGCGGCTCCCAGCCTCGCCGAGGGCTGCGCACGCCCCCCTCGCGCGAGCGGTAGACCACGTAGGGGCGGAACAGGTATCCGGCGGGCGCCGAGAACGCGTGGACCAGCCGCGTGAACGGCCACAGCGCGAACAGCAGGAACGCCACGACGAGGTGCAGCTGGTACGCGGCGGGTACGCCCTCCATGAGCCGCGGCTCGGGCTGCAGGTACCAGAGGGAGCGGAACCAGGGCGAGATGGTCTCGCGGTAGTCGTACCCGATGCCGCCCGACAGCAGCTGCGTCTGCACGGTGGCCCACGAGCCCAGCAGGATCGACGCCGCGAGCATCGCGTACATGACCTTGTCCATCACCGTGGTGGCGAGGAACACCGCGCTGGTGGTGCGGCGCCGGTAGATGAGGATCAGCAGCCCCGCGACCAGGCCCACGGCCGCGACCGAACCCATCCACGTGGCCACGAAGTGGTACGCGACCTCGGGGATGCCTACCGCCTCCGTCCACGACTTCGGGATCACGAGCCCGGCCACGTGCCCCACGATCACGACGAGCAGGCTGAGGTGGAACAGCGGGGACCCGAGCCGGAGCAGCCGCCGCTCGTACAGCTCGCTGGACCGGGTGGTCCAGCCGAACTTGTCGTAGCGGTACCGCCAGAACGAGCCGACCACGAAGATCGCGAACGTCACGTACGGCAGCACCACCCACAGCATCACGTCCATGCGGGTCCTCCCTGGTCGTCGTCGCCGAACCCCGCCAACCCCACGAGCTCGGCCGGCGGGCCGCCCGTGACGAGCTCAGTGATCCGGGACAGGGTGCGGGCGTCGACGGGTGGCAGCGTGAGGCACACCGCCTCCACACCGGCGGTCCACGGGGAGGCGGACGCCGCGAGCGCCGCCCGCAGCACCTCGATGCCCTCGCGGTGGGAGGCGAGGAGGACACCTGCGATGCGGGCGCCCTCAGGGCTTGAGCGGGCGGAGAGCTCCAGGACAGTGGGCAGGTAGTCGGGTAGCTCGCTGCCGGTGGTCTCCCACCCGGCGGCGCGGTAGGCCTCGACGAACCGGACGAGGGCCATGCCCCGGCGCCGGGTGTCCCCGGCGGTGTAGTACGACAGGTACATCGAGCACTTGCGCTTGAGGTCGAAGGTCGCCACGTAGTCGGCGCGCAGCGTCTCGGGGTCGCCCTCGGCGAGCACGGTGGCGAGCCCGGCGAGCCGGTCCCGCACAGGCTCCGGCAGGTGCCCGACGGCGGCGCGCACCTCGTGCGCGGCGGCCACGGTCTCGTCGTCGGGGTAGCCGAGCAGCAGGGAGGCAGCCATGTGGGCGACCCGGCGTTGGTCGTCGGGCACGGGGACCGGGACGAGCGGGACGAGGGTCGAGGCGCCCGGCCGCACCGTGGGGCGGGGCAGGAACGTCAGGCTCATGCGGGACCCCGCCCCTCGGGCCGGCCGGGGGCGGTGTGGCCCTGCTCGCCCGGGCCGGGCAGGCCCGAACCGGTGGCGTCCGCCTCGAGCGACCCCACGGTGCCGGGACCACGCTCGGCCGGGCCCTCGCCGGAGCCCGGGCTCGGCGGGAAGAGCCCCGGCGGCTTGCCGCGGCCGTCCCAGTTGAGGAGGTTGACGCGGCCTGGCCCGGACGGGGCGTCGGCCGTGTCGCCGGTCTGCCGGGCGGCGAGCGCGTGGAACGTCTCGACCGACGCCGGGACGGGCGGCCCGGAGGACTCGCCGAACGGTCCGGCGCCGCCCATGCCGGGTCCGCCCTCGTAGTCGAGGGAGCAGGCGATCTCCTCCAGGTCCCGAGCCGCGCCCGCGTGCGCCGTCGGGATGACGTACCTGTCCTCGTACTTGGCGATGGCGAGCAGCCGGTACATCTCCCGCACGGACGCGCCGGTCATGCCCACGGCGCCGGCGGTCTCCTCGCGCGGCTCGTTGCCGAGGTTCACGTCGCGCATGTAGGAGCGCATGGCGGCGAGCCGCCGCAGCACCCTCTCCACGGGCGCGGTGTCGCCGGCCGTGAAGAGCCCGGCCAGATACTCCAGCGGGATCCGGAGCTGCGCGATGGCGGAGAAGAGGTTGCGGGGGTCCTCGCCGTCGTTGCCCGACGACGCGACGACGTCGACCACCGGCGACAGCGGCGGGATGTACCAGACCATGGGCATGGTGCGGTACTCGGGGTGCAGCGGCAACGCCACCTCGAACTCGGAGATGAGGCGCCAGACGGGGGAGGCCTGCGCGGCCTCGATCCAGTCGTCGGGGATGCCTTCGCGGCGGGCGGCGGCCACGACGGCGGGGTCGTGCGGGTCGAGGAACACCGACCGCTGCGCCGCCAGGAGCTGGTGCTCGTCCTCGACGGAAGCCGCCTCGGTGACCCGGTCGGCGTCGTACAGGACGAGGCCGAGGTACCGCAGGCGGCCCACGCACGTCTCGGAGCACACGGTGGGCAGGCCCACCTCGAGGCGCGGGTAGCAGAGCGTGCACTTCTCGGCCTTGCCGGTCTTGTGGTTGAAGTAGACCTTCTTGTACGGGCAGCCGGTGACGCACATGCGCCAGCCGCGGCACTGGTCCTGGTCCACGAGGACGATGCCGTCCTCGGCCCGCTTGTACATGGCGCCCGACGGGCAGGACGCGACGCACGATGGGTTGAGGCAGTGCTCGCAGATGCGCGGCAGGTAGAACATGAACGTCTTCTCGAGCTCGGTCGCCACGTGCTCGCTCATGTGCTTCAGGACGGGGTCGTCCTGCATCGTCGCGACCGACCCGCCGAGGTTGTCGTCCCAGTTGGCCGACCAGCCGATCGCCATGTCCTGGCCCGTGATGAGTGACGTGGGCCGGGCGACGGGCGTGTGCCTGCCCTGGGGCGCGGTCAGGAGCTTGTCGTACTCGTAGGTCCACGGCTCGTAGTAGTCGTGGATCGACGGCATCTTCGGGTTGGCGAAGATGGTGGCGAGCTTCTTCCAGCGGCCCCCGGCCCGCAGCGCGAGCTTGCCGCGCCGGTTCCGCACCCAGCCGCCCTGCCAGCGCTCCTGGTCCTGGTAGGTGCGCGGGTAGCCCAGGCCGGGCCGGGTCTCCACGTTGTTGAACCAGACGTACTCCATGCCGGTGCGGTTGGTCCACGCCTGCTTGCAGGTGACGGAGCACGTGTGGCAGCCGATGCACTTGTCGAGGTTCATCACCATCGACATCTGGGCCATGACTCTCATTCGTAGCGCACCTCCTGGGACCGACGACGGACCACCGTCACCTCGTCGCGCTGGTTTCCCGTGGGTCCCAGGTAGTTGAAGGCGTACGACAGCTGCGCGTACCCGCCTGCCAGGTGCGACGGTTTCAGCAGGATGCGCGTGAGCGAGTTGTGGATACCGCCCCGCAGGCCCGACGCCTCGGCGATCGGCACGTCGACGGTCCGGTCCGTGGCGTGGTGCATGTAGACGGTGCCGGGCGGCATGCGGTGGCTGACAACGGCGCGCGCCACCACCACGCCGTTGCGGTTCACGGCCTCGACCCACTCGTTGTCCACGACGCCGATCGCCGCGGCGTCGGCGGGTGACATCCAGATGTTGGGCCCGCCGCGCGACAGCGACAGCATGAACAGGTTGTCGTGGTACTCCGAGTGGATGGACCACTTCGAGTGGGGCGTGAGGTAGCGGACCACCACCCCGGCCTCGGCGGTCGTGCCGAGCCGGGGCGTGTCGCCGAAGAGGCGGTGCAGGTCGAGCGGCGGGCGGAACACCGGCAGCTGCTCCCCGAGCTCGACGAGCCAGTCGTGGTCGAGGTAGAAGTGCTGCCGCCCGGTCAGGGTGTGCCAGGGCTTGAGCCGTTCCACGTTGACCACGAACGCGCTGTACCGGCGCCCCCCGTGCTCCGACCCGGACCACTCGGGAGACGTGATGACGCCCACCGGGCGGGCCTGGACGTCGGCGAAGGTGATCCGCCGGGCCTGGTCGTCCCGTGCGAGGTCGGCGAGCTCCCGTCCCGTGCGGCGCTCCAGCTGCTCGAAGCCCTGCACGGCGAGGCGCCCGTTCGTGGTGCCCGACAGCGCCAGGATGGCGTCGCAGACGTGCGTGTCCTTGTCGAGGCGCGGGCGGCCCGCCGTCGGCCCGTCGGGGACCAGGCCGTTGAGCTCGCCGAGGCGACGCACCTCCTCGTCGGGCGAGAAGGTGACGCCCTTGGTCACCATGCCGGTCCCGGCCGCGAGCGGGCCGAGCGCGGCCATGCGGGCGGCGAGTGCCGGGTAGTCGCGCTGGACGACGACGAGCTTCGGCATCGTGACGCCCGGGATCAGCTCCCGTTCCGTCATGGGCTGCGCCGAGTCGGTGAGGGTGCCGTGCGGCACGGCCAGCTCGTCGGGGGTGTCGTGCGCGAGCGGCGCAGCGACGAGGTCCTCGCGCACGCCCAGGTGGACCTCCGCCAGCTCGGACACCTTGCGGGCGATCGTGTGGAACGTGGCGAAGTCGGTGCGGGTCTGCCACGGCGGGTCGATCGCCGGGTTGAACGAGTGCACGAACGGGTGCATGTCCGTGCTGTTCAGGTCGTGCTTCTCGTACCAGGTGGCGGCGGGCAGCACCACGTCGGAGAACAGCGTGGTGCTCGTCATCCGGAAGTCGAGCGTGGTGAGGAGGTCGAGCTTGCCCTCGGGCGCCTCCTCCCGCCAGGTCATGCTGCGCGGCCTGCGGTCGGGCGGGGTCTCCTCCGCCCGGACGGCGGCGTCGGTGCCCAGCAGGTGCTTGAGGAAGTACTCGTTGCCCTTGCCGGAGGAGCCGAGGATGTTGGCCCGCCAGACGGTCACGACGCGCGGGAAGTTGCGGGGGTCGTCGGGGTCCTCGACGGCGAAGCGCAGCCGCCCGGCCCGGAGCTCGTCGACGACGTGCGCGGCAGGCTCCTTCCCGGCCGCGCGCGCCTCGTCCACGAGGTCGAGCGGGTTCCGGTCGAACTGCGGGTAGCTGGGCATCCAGCCGCGCTGCGCCGACTCCACGAGGGTGTCGGCGGTGGTGCGGCCCGCGAACAGGCCGCGGGCCAGCGGCGACGCGAGGGCGTCCGCCGGGAGGCCGTCGTAGCGCCACTGGTCGGTGGCGAGGTACCAGAACGCCGTCCCGATCATCTGCCGGGGCGGGCGGGCCCAGTCCAGGCCGCCCGCGTACTGCGCCCACCCGGTCACCGGACGGCACTTCTCCTGGCCCACGTAGTGGGCCCACCCGCCGCCGTTCACGCCCTGGCAGCCCGTGATGGTGGTCAGCGTGAGGAACGCGCGGTAGATCGTGTCCGAGTGGAACCAGTGGTTGGCGCCCGCGCCCATGATGATCATCGAGCGGCCGCCGGAGTCCACGGCGTTCTGCGCGAACTCCCGCGCGATCCGCGTCGCGGCGGCGGCCGGGACCCCGGTGATCTCCTCCTGCCAGGCGGGCGTGCCCGGCGACGACGCGTCGTCGTACCCCGTGGGCCACTCGCCCGGCAGACCAGGACGGCCCACGCCGTACTGGGCCAGCAGCAGGTCGAAGACCGTCGTCACCAGGTGCCCGCCGACCCGCCGCACCGGCACGCCCCGCACGACGACGCCCGCGCCGCCCAGGTGTTCCTCGGCGGCGTCTCCGGGTCGCGGAACCAGGTCGAAGCGCGGCAGCGCGACGGCGACGGCCTCGGTCTCCCCGGGACCGCCGGCGACCGACAGCAGCGGGTCCACGTCGCCCAGGTCCAGGTTCCAGCGGCCCTCGTCGGCCTCCCCGTAACGGTGGCCCAGCGTTCCGTTGGGCACCACGGGGGTACCGTCCGCGTCCAGCAGCACCGTCTTGAAGTGGGCGTTCGCCTCGCCCGAGGCGCCGGGCAGCACGTCGTCGGGCAGGTCGGCGGCGGTGAGGAACTTGCCCGGCACCAGGGCGCCGTCGCGGCCTCCGGGACCGTGCAGGGCGCCGGCGTCGCCCGAGGCGGCCACGGCGCCGTCGGGCACCGGCTCGAGCCGCACCAGGAACGGCGCGTCCGCGAACCGCTTGAGGTACTCCGCGAACCGCTCGGTGCGCCCCTCCACCAGGTACTCGCGCAGGATCACGTGGCCCATCGCGAAGGCCAGCGCGCCGTCCGTCCCGGGGTGCGGGGCGAGCCAGGCATCGGCGAACTTGGTCGCGTCGGCGAAGTCGGGGGAGACCACCACCACCTTCTGGCCGCGGTACCGCGCCTCGGCCATGAAGTGCGCGTCCGGCGTGCGCGTCACCGGCAGGTTGGAACCCCACACGACCAGGTACGACGCGTTCCACCAGTCGGCGGACTCGGGCACGTCCGTCTGGTCGCCGAACACCTGCGGCGACGCCACCGGCAGGTCGGCGTACCAGTCGTAGAACGACAGCATCGCCCCGCCGAGCATCTGCACGAACCGCGCGCCCGCCCCGTGCGACACCATCGACATGGCCGGGATCGGCGAGAACCCGGCCACCCGGTCGGGGCCGAACTCCTTGATCGTGTGCACGTGCGCCGCCGCGACGATCTCCGCCGCCTCGTCCCACGACGAGCGCACCAGACCACCCTTGCCCCGCGCCGACTTGTACGCCCGCGCCGTCTCCGGGTCGCCCGTGACCTGGGCCCAGGCCAGGACCGGGTCGCCCGTGCGGGCCTTCGCCTCCCGGTACGCGCGGAGCAGCGCGCCCCGCACGTACGGGTAGCGCACCCGGGTGGGCGAGTACGTGTACCAGCTGAACGCCGCGCCCCGCGGGCAGCCCCGCGGCTCGTACTCCGGCGAGTCGGGCCCCACCGACGGGTAGTCCGTCTGCTGGGTCTCCCACGTGATGATGCCGTCCTTGACGTACACCTTCCAGGAGCACGACCCGGTGCAGTTCACGCCGTGCGTGGACCGCACCACCTTGTCGTGCGACCACCGGTCCCGGTAGAACGCGTCACCGTCACGACCACCCTCGAGGAACAGCCTCCGCAGGTCGTCGGACACCTCTCCTCGTCGGAGGTGCCTGCCCAGCCTCAGGAGCGTGTCCTCGCCCGTCATGCTTTGGAGTCTCACCCGTGACCCGGGCGACCGCACCTCGTGACAGTCCTCACAGCCCCCGGCGAACGCCTGTGCGTTCTTCCTTACTGTCGTTTAACTGCGGCATGACGAGCACCGAAACACCTGCTGCCTAGCGTCTTCCTCACCGGTCCGACGTCGAGCCGGCCCAGGGAACCGGCAGCCGCCGGGTCCCCAGGACGCCCGACGCCGTCGGGCACCACGCCCTCAGGGAGGACGCCAGATGTCCGCTCGGACCACGCAGGACGACCCGTCGAACGCCGCGACGGGGCCCGTCGCCGCCACTCCGCAGGCCGCCGTCGAGGCCGCCGCCCCCGCCGGCAGCCTCGCCACAGGCGCCCCCGCCGCGAGCGCCCCCCGTCGCCTCGGCGGACGGTGGATCGAGCACTGGGACCCCGAGGACGCCACCCTCTGGCACGACGGCGGCAAGCGGGTCGCCCGCCGGAACCTCGTCATCTCGATCTTCGCGGAGTTCCTCGGCTTCTGCGTGTGGGCCCTGTGGTCCATCGTGGTGCCGCAGCTCCCGGCGGCCGGGTTCGCGCTCACCGTGGACCAGCAGTTCTGGCTGATCGCCATCCCGACGCTCGTCGGCGCCACGCTGCGCATCCCCTACACGCTCGCCGTCCCCATCTTCGGTGGCCGCAACTGGACCATCGTCTCGGCGCTCCTGCTCGTGCTGCCCCTGACCGCGATGTTCCTCGTGGTCCAGGACCCCACCACCCCGTTCCCCGTGATGCTGGCCGCGGCGGCGCTCGCGGGCCTCGGTGGTGGCAACTTCGCCTCCTCGATGGCGAACATCTCGTTCTTCTTCCCGGAGCGCGAGAAGGGCGCCGCCCTGGGCTGGAACGCCGCGGGCGGCAACATCGGTACCGCGGGCGTCCAGCTGATCGTCCCGCTGGTGATCGTGGCGGGGGCGGGGATCGCGCTCGAGCGGGCCGCGCTCGTGTTCCTGCCGTTCGTGCTGCTGGCGGCGTTCCTCGCCTGGCGGCTCATGGACAACCTCACCACCGCCAAGGCGGACCCGCGGCAGTTCGCCGTGGCCCTGCGCGAGAAGCACACCTGGGTCATCTCGTTCATCTACATCGGCACGTTCGGCTCGTTCATCGGTTTCTCGGGCGCCTTCCCCACGCTCCTCAAGGCGCAGTTCCCCGAGATGACCCTGTCGATCGCCTTCCTGGGGGCCCTGGTGGGCTCGCTGTCCCGCCCGCTGGGCGGCATCCTCGCCGACCGGATCGGCGGCGTCCGGATCACCCTGGTCTCGTTCGGCGTCATGGCCGCGGGCATCGTCGGGGCCGTCTGGGCGCTGGGTGCGCACAGCTTCCCCTGGTTCTTCGGTTCCTTCCTGCTCCTGTTCGTGGCCTCCGGCATCGGCAACGGCTCGGTCTACCGGATGATCCCCGCGGTCTTCCGCCTGTCGGGAGCCTCCGCGAAGGCGGCGGCGGGCTGCATCGGCATCGCCGGTGCCGTGGGTGCGTTCGGCGGGTTCCTCATCCCCCGCGGGTTCGCTCTGTCCACCACGCTCGCCGGGTCGCTGGTGCCCGCGCTGTGGGTCTTCGTCGGGGCGTACGTGGTCATGGGCGTCGTCTGCTGGGCCGTGTACGGCCGGGGCGCGATGGGTCAGGCTCGCGTCTGATGAGCGCCGATTCCCACTGCCCCTACTGCGCGCTCCAGTGCGCCATGACCCTCACGGTGCCCGACGGCGGCGCGGGGCCGGTGCCGGCCGTCGTCGCGCCCCGGGAGTTCCCGACCAACCGCGGGGGTCTGTGCCAGAAGGGGTGGACGTCCGCCTCGGTGCTGAACACGTCGGACCGGCTGACGGTGCCGCTGGTGCGCGGCGCTTCCGGCGAGCTCGAGCCCGCCACCTGGGACGAGGCGCTCGACCTGGTCGCGGGCCGGCTCTCCGCCCTCGCGGCGGAGCACGGCCCCCAGGCGGTGGGCGTCTTCGGGGGCGGCGGCCTCACCAACGAGAAGGCGTACGCGCTCGGCAAGTTCGCCCGGACCGTGCTCCGCACCCCCGACATCGACTACAACGGCCGCTTCTGCATGGCGTCGGCGGCGGCGGGCATGAACCGGGCGTTCGGCGTGGACCGCGGCCTGCCGTTCCCGCTGGCCGACCTGGGCGGCGCGCAGGCTGTGCTGCTGCTCGGGTCCAACCTGGCGGAGACCATGCCGCCTGCGGTGCAGCACCTCGCGGGCGCGCGGGAGCGGGGCGGCCTGGTCGTGGTGGACCCGCGCCGGTCGGTGACCGCCCGGCTCACGGAGGACGGCGCCGGCATCCACCTGGCGCCGGTGCCCGGCACGGACCTCGTGGTGCTGCTGGGACTGCTCCACGTCCTGCTCGCCGAGGGCCTGGCCGACCGGGCCTACCTCGCCGAGCGCACGTCCGGGTTCGACGACGTGGCGCGCTCCGTCGCCGCGTGGTGGCCCGAGCGCTGCGAGGGCGTCTCCGGGGTGCCCGCCGACGACCTCCGCCGGGTCGCCCGCCTGCTCGCGGCGGCCTCGCCGGAGCGCGGCGGGGCAGGCGCCTATGTGCTGACGGGCCGCGGGGTGGAGCAGTCCACGCAGGGCACGGCCACCGTGACCGCGGCGATCAACCTCGCCCTCGCGCTCGGCCTGCCCGGCCGGGTGGGCTCGGGCTACGGCGCGATCACCGGCCAGGGCAACGGTCAGGGCGGGCGGGAGCACGGGCAGAAGGCCGACCAGCTCCCCGGCTACCGCAAGATCGACGACCCGGCGGCCCGCGCGCACGTCGCCGCCGTCTGGGGCGTGGACCCCGCGTCGCTGCCCGGCCCGGGCAAGCCCGCCGTCCAGCTGCTCCGGTCCCTCGGGACGCCCGAGGGTCCCAAGGCCCTGCTGGTGCACGGGTCCAACCTGGTCGTCAGCGCGCCGAACGCCTCCGCCGTCGTCGAGCGGCTGAAGTCCCTCGACCTGCTCGTCGTGTGCGACTTCGTGCCCTCGGAGACCGCGCGCCTCGCCGACGTGGTGCTCCCGGTGACGCAGTGGGCCGAGGAGGAGGGCACCATGACCTCGCTGGAGGGGCGGGTCATCCGCCGCCGCAAGGCCGTGGACGCCCCGGGCGAGGCGCGCTCCGAGCTGTGGATCCTCGCCGAGCTCGCGCGGCGCCTGGGCTCGCCGGTCGCCTTCCCCACGGACCCGGCCGTCGTGTTCGACGAGCTCGCCCGCGCCTCGGCGGGCGGCCCCGCCGACTACTCCGGGCTGTCCCACGCGCGGCTCGACGCCGACGAGGCGGCGGCGGGCCCCGGGCTGTTCTGGCCCGTCCCGGCGGGCGCGGCGGGCGCGGCCGGCGCGGCGGGCGCGGCGGGCGCCGAGAACAACACTGCGCCGGTCACGGCGCCCGGTAGCGGGCACAGTGTTGTTCTCGACGGCAGCCTCGACGACGGCGGCGCCGGCGCCACGCACCCCGGCACGCCGCGGATGTTCCTCGAGCGCTTCCCCACCCCTGACGGGCGTGCCCGCATGGTCCCTGTGGATCACGTCGGTCCGTCCGACGACGTGCGCACGGACGCCCCCGTGTATCTCGTCACGGGCCGGGTGCTCCAGCACTACCAGTCGGGCGCGCAGACGCACCGGGTCGCCGACCTGGAGCGGCTGGTCCCGGACCCGTACGTGGAGCTCCACCCGGTCCTGGGCTTCCGTCTCGGCGTGCCCGACGGCGCCCGCGTGCGCCTCACCTCCGCCCGCGGCTGGGTGGAGGCCGACGCGCGCTGGACCGACGCGCTGCGCCCCGACACCGTCTTCATGCCGTTCCACTGGAGCGGCGTGGGCAGCGTCAACCGCGTGACCACCGACGCGACCGACCCCATCTCCGGCATGCCGGAGTTCAAGGTCTGCGCCGTCGACGTGACACCCGTGCCGACCGGGCTGTCAGAAGCTCCCCGGCATATAGACCGGGGAGCTTCTGACAGCTCGGCGGAGAAGGAGAAGGAGGCAGCGCGATGAACGGTCCCAACCTGCGAGTCCCCGTGAAGGTCGTCGTCGTGGGCAGCGGCATGGTGGGCTCCCGCCTGGTCGACGAGCTGCTGCGCCGCGACCCCGACGGGGTCCTGGACATCACGGTGCTCGGCGCCGAGCCGTACGAGCCCTACAACCGCGTGCTCCTGAGCGACGTGGTGGCGGGCCGCACGGACGTCGCCGCCATCACCATGCCGGTGCTCGACGCCGAGCGCGCCCAGGTGCACCGCGGCGTCGCGGTCACCCGGGTCGACCGGTCGGCACGCGTGGTGCTCGCCGACGACGGGTCGCGACACCCCTACGACCACCTGGTGCTGGCGACCGGCTCCCAGGCGCGGGTGCCGGACATCCCCGGCCTGTACGGCCGCGCGGCCGCCGGGACGCCGTCGCTGCCGGCGGGCGTGCACGCGCTCCGCACCCTCGACGACGCCCGCGAGATCGTCGCGGCGACGTTCAACACCCCGCGCGCCGTCGTGGTGGGCGGCGGCGTGCTCGGCGTCGAGGCGGCGCACGGGCTCGCGGGCCGCGGCCTCTCCGTGACGCTCGTGCACCCCGCGTCGTCGCCCATGGACCGCCAGCTCGACCCCGAGGCGGGCGACGTGCTGCGGGCCGGGCTCGAGGCCGCCGGTGTCGTGGTCCGGACCGGCGCGCAGCCCAGCGAGGTCCTCGTCGCCGGCGGGCGCTCCGTGGGCGTCCGGCTCGAGGGCGACGACGTCGAGCCGGGCGAGGTGGTGGCCGCCGGGCTCGTGGTGCTGGCGTGCGGCACGGTCCCCGAGACGCGCCTTGCCGCCGACGCCGGTCTCCGGGTGGGCCGGGGCGTCGTCGTCGGGCACGACCTGGCGAGCCCCGACGACCCGCGGGTCTTCGCCGTGGGGGACTGCGCGGAGCCTCCGGAGGGGTCCCGCGGCCTGGTGGCCGAGGGCTGGGACCAGGCCCGGCGCCTGGCCGAGCACCTCACGGCGGTCGCCGCCGCGGGCCTGCCCGCCATGGCCACGGACCCGGGCCGTCCCGCCCCGGGCGCGCCGCGGGCGCATCTCCGGCTGCCGGGCCAGGGCGACCGGCCGAGCATGGCGGTCCGCCTCGGCAATGCCCTGGCAACCCGGGCGGCCACCGACCAGGGCGTCGAGACGCGCGGCACGGACGTGGTCAAGGTGAAGGCCGGGACGCTGAGCGTGGTCAGCATGGGGGTGTGCGGCACGGGACGCGTGGCGCGGCCCGGGGAGCGGGCCGTCCGGCTCAGCGACCCGGCCGGGGGCCGGTTCGTCGAGGTCGTGGTGGCGGACGGGCTGCTCGTGGGCGCCACGTGCGTCGGCGACCCGCGCGTGGGCGCCGACCTGACGGCCGCGTACACGCGGCGCACGCCCGTCCCGGTGGACCCCGCATTCCTGCTCCTCACCCCCGTGGCGCCGACGGCGGCCCCCGCCTCCTCGCCCGAGCACATGCCCGACGACGCGGTGGTGTGCCGGTGCAACGGCGTGACCAAGGGCGACATCGTGGCCTGCGGGGCCACCGACCTGGCGGGGATCGCGCGCGAGACGCGGGCCACGACCGGCTGCGGAGGCTGCAAGGACGCCGTCTGCGGTCTGGCGGAGTTCGTGGCTCGCACGCGCGAGCCGGCCGCCGAGGAGGCGCCGGTCGCCTCCTGACCTGATCGCGCCTCGTCGTCCCAGGGGTTGTCAGAAGCTCCCCGGCGTATACGCCGGGGAGCTTCTGACAACCCGTTGTCGTCTCACCGATAGAGCGCTCTATCGCGGGCTCCTCCGGTCGGCTACTCTGCTTACTGACAGGTAAGTAACCTGGCTTGGAATTTGCAGAGTCGCAACTTCTACGTGGGAGTCCTTGTGAGAATCAAAACCTTGGCGGTCGCGCTCACGCTCGTCGCGGCATCGCTGATCGCTCTTCCGGCACAGCAGCAACCGGCCGCGGCCGCCGAGTCCCTGCTGTCGCAGGGCAAGCCGGCCACCGCGTCCTCCATCGAGAACGCGGGCACCCCCGCCTCCGCCGCCACCGACGGCGACACGGGTACCCGCTGGTCGTCGGCCCACTCCGACCCGCAGTGGCTCCAGGTCGACCTTGGCGCCACCACCTCTGTCAGCAGGGTCGTGCTCCGCTGGGAGGCGGCCTACGCGAGCGCCTACCGGATCCAGGTCTCGGCCGACGGCGCCTCGTGGACCGACGTGCGGACCGTCACCGGCGGCGACGGCGGCGTCGACGACCTGACGGTCTCGGGCAGCGGCCGGTACGTGCGCATGCTCGGTACCACGCGCGCCACCGCCTGGGGCTACTCCCTCTGGGAGCTCCAGGTCTACGGCGAGACGGGCACCACCAACCCCGGCACCTGCTCCACGGCGAACGCCGCCCTCAACCGGCCCGCCACGGCTTCGTCGACCGAGAACGCGGGCACGCCGGCGTCGGCGGCGTTCGACGGCAACGCCGGTACCCGCTGGTCGTCGGCCGCGTCCGACCCGCAGTGGGTCCAGGTCGACCTCGGCTCGTCGCAGAGCATCTGCAAGGTGGACCTGAGCTGGGAGGCGGCGTACGCGACCGCGTACAAGATCCAGGCCTCCGCCGACGGGACCACCTGGACGGACCTGCGGTCCGTGACCGGCGGGACCGGCGGGCAGGTCTCGTTCGACGTCTCCGGGACCGGCCGCTACGTGCGCGTCGCCGGCTCGGCGCGCGCCACCCGCTACGGCTACTCGCTGTGGGAGGTCGCCGTGCACACGGGCGGCGGCTCCACGACGCCCCCGATCCAGGGCGGCGGCGACCTCGGCCCCAACGTGATCGTCGTGGACCCGTCCACGCCGAACCTGCAGGCGCGGTTCGACCAGGTGTTCGCCCAGATGGAGGCGAACCACTTCGGGTCCGAGCGCTACCAGTTCCTGCTCAAGCCGGGCACCTACAACGGCATCAACGCGCAGATCGGGTTCTACACCTCGATCTCGGGCCTGGGCCTCAACCCGGACGACGTGCGGATCAACGGTGACATCACCGTCGACGCCGGCTGGCTCAACGGCAACGCCACGCAGAACTTCTGGCGGTCCGCGGAGAACCTGTCCATCAACCCGGTGAACGGGACCAACCGGTGGGCCGTGGCGCAGGCCGCGCCGTTCCGCCGCATCCACGTGCTCGGCGGGCTCAACCTGGCGCCGAACGGGTACGGCTGGGCGTCGGGCGGCTACATCGCCGACTCGAAGATCGACGGCACCGTGGGCCCGTACTCGCAGCAGCAGTGGTACACGCGGGACTCGTCCGTGGGCGGCTGGACCAACGGCGTCTGGAACATGACGTTCTCGGGTGTCCAGGGCGCCCCCGCCACGAACTTCGCGACCGGCCCGTACACCACGCTGGCGACCACGCCCATCA
Source organism: Antribacter sp. NEAU-D49 (assembly GCF_057158775.1). Classification (NCBI taxonomy): domain Bacteria; kingdom Bacillati; phylum Actinomycetota; class Actinomycetes; order Micrococcales; family Promicromonosporaceae; genus Antribacter; species Antribacter sp. NEAU-D49. The sequence goes on from NZ_JBXTSN010000022.1 coordinate 37,924, forward strand.
CGCGCGAGAAGCCGTTCCTCTACCTGGACGGCAACGCCTACAAGGTGTGGGTCCCGGCCAAGCGGACGAACTCGTCCGGCGTCACCTGGCCCGCGAACACCGGCGGCACGTCGGTCTCGCTCGACCAGTTCTACGTGGTCAAGGCGGGCGCCACGGCGGCCACGATCAACGCGGCGCTGGCCCAGGGCCTGAACCTGCTCTTCACGCCGGGCGTCTACCACCTCGACCAGACCATCCAGGTCACCCGCCCCAACACGATCGTGCTGGGCCTCGGGCTGGCGACGATCATCCCGGACAACGGGATCGACGCGATGCACGTCGCCGACGTCGACGGCGTCCGGCTGGCCGGCTTCCTCATCGACGCGGGCACGCAGCGGTCCGACACGATGCTGCAGGTGGGCCCGGCGGGCTCGTCCGCCGACCACAGCGCCAACCCCACCACCGTGCAGGACGTCTTCGTCCGGATCGGCGGCGCGGGACCCGGCCTGGCGACCAACTCCGTCGTCGTCAACAGCGACGACGTCATCATCGACCACACCTGGCTCTGGCGGGCCGATCACGGTGCCGGCGTGGGCTGGGAGACCAACCGCGCCGACTACGGGCTCATCGTGAACGGCGACGACGTGCTCGCGACCGGCCTGTTCGTGGAGCACTTCAACAAGTACGACGTGGTGTGGAACGGTGAGCGCGGCCGCACGATCTTCTTCCAGAACGAGAAGGCGTACGACGCGCCGAACGAGGCGTCGATCACCCACGACGGCATCGTCGGCTACGCGGCCTACAAGGTGGCCGAGCACGTGGTCACGCACGAGGCGTGGGGGCTCGGCTCGTACTGCAACTTCACGTCCGACCCGTCGATCGTGCAGCAGCACGGGTTCGAGATCCCGGTGAAGCCGGGCATCCGGCTGCACAGCGTGCAGGTGGTGTCGCTCGGTGGCATGGGTCAGTACGCCCACGTCGTGAACCAGGTGGGCGCCCCGACGTCGGGCACGTCGACCATCCCGTCCAAGCTGGTCAGCTTCCCCTGACCCAGCGGGTTGTTAACACGCGAGACAGTGACCTCGTCCGACGAGGTCACTGTCTCGGCGGGGCGCGGGGGCCTCTCACACGGGCCCCCGCGCGTTGGTGAGAAAGATGTTGCGACCCCGCAACTACGGCCGCATTCCGGTGAAACTGCCACCTCGTACCGTCGTCGGCATGGACAGCTCCGGTGCACCCCGCAAACTCGTCGTCGTCGGCGGCGGCATGGTCGCCCAGCGGTTCGTCGAGGCGCTCCGCGCCCGCGACGCGGCCGGGGCGTGGCAGGTCGACGTCTTCGCGGAGGAACCGCGCAAGCCGTACGACCGTGTGGCGCTGACCAAGTACTTCGAGGTGCGCGACCCCGAGGAGCTCACCCTCGGCGACCCCGCGCTCTGGGACGACCCGCTGGTCACCCTGCACCGTGACTGCGCGGTCACGGCGATCGACCGCGCCGCCAAGACCGTCACCGACCGCCTCGGCCGGGTCCACCCGTACGACGAGCTCGTGCTCGCGACCGGCTCCAACGCCGCGATGCCGCCCATCCCGGGCAACGACCTCCCCGGTGTCTTCGTCTACCGCACCATCGACGACGTCGCGGCGCTCCGCGGCTGGGTCGAGGAGAAGCGGGCCGCCGGCACCACGGAGAAGGGCTTCGTGCGGCCCGTGCGCGGCGCGGTGATCGGTGGCGGCCTCCTCGGTCTCGAGGCGGCCGGCGCGCTCAAGGCGCTCGGCGCCGAGGCCACCGTGATCGAGTTCGGCACGCACCTCATGGGCGTGCAGATCGACCTGGGCGGCGGGCACGCGCTCAAGCGCCTCATCAACGGCAAGGGCATCGGCGTCCGTCCCGAGACGGCCACCAAGGAGATGAAGCCCCACCGCCGCACCGGCCACGTGGGCCACCTGGACTTCGCGGACGGCGGCCGGCTCGACGTCGACGTGGTCGTGGTCGCCACCGGCGTGCGCCCCCGCGACGAGCTCGGCCGGGCCGCGGGCCTGCCGATCGGCGAGCGTGGCGGCGTCGTCGTGGACCTGGACTGCCGCACCGAGGACCCGAACGTGTGGGCCATCGGCGAGGTCGCCTGCATCGAGGGCCGCTGCATCGGCCTGGTCGCCCCCGGCTACGCGATGGCGGAGGTGGTCGCGGACCGTCTGCTCGGCGGCGAGGCCACGTTCCCCGGCGCGGACACCGCCACCAAGCTCAAGCTGTCGGGCGTGGACGTGGCGTCCTTCGGCGACGCGCACGGCCGCACCGAGGACGCCATGGAGGTGGTGTGGGCCGACCCCGCCGCCGGCGTCTACAAGAAGCTCGTCCTGTCCGACGACGCCCGCACCCTCCTGGGCGGCGTGTTCGTCGGCGACGCGGCACCGTACGCGTCGCTGCGCCCCATGCTCGGGAGCGAGCTGCCCGGTGACCCGGGCGCGTTCCTGCTCCCGGAGGGCGGGGGCAACGGCGCCCCCGCTCTCGAGCTCCCCGACGACGCGAACGTGTGCTCCTGCAACAACGTCAGCGCAGGCCAGATCCGGAGCGCCGTCACCGAGCACGAGTGCACCGACGTGGCCGCCGTCAAGGCCTGCACGCGGGCCGGCACCACCTGCGGCGCCTGCCTCCCGCTCGTCAAGAAGATCACCAACACCGAGCTCACCAAGGCCGGCGTCGAGGTCTCCAACGCGCTGTGCGAGCACTTCGAGCTCACCCGCGCCCAGCTGTTCGACGCCGTCCGGGTCGCCGACCTGCACACGTTCACCGAGATCATCGAGCGGTTCGGCCGCGTGCCGGCGGAGGGCGCCCACCCGGGCCGCGGCTGCGACATCTGCAAGCCCGTGGTCGCGTCGATCCTCGCGTCGCTCGGTAACGGCCACATCCTGGCGGGCGAGCAGGCCACGCTGCAGGACACGAACGACCACATGCTGGCCAACCTGCAGAAGGACGGCACGTACTCGGTGGTCCCCCGCATGCCCGGCGGCGAGGTGACGCCCGAGCAGCTCATCGTGGTCGGCGAGGTGGCCCGCGACTTCGGCCTCTACACCAAGATCACGGGCGGCCAGCGCATCGACATGTTCGGCGCGCGCGTGGAGCAGCTCCCCGACATCTGGCGCCGCCTGGTCGACGCGGGCTTCGAGTCCGGGCACGCCTACGGCAAGTCGCTGCGTACGGTGAAGTCGTGCGTCGGCTCCACGTGGTGCCGGTACGGCGTCCAGGACTCCGTCGGCATGGCGGTCGAGCTCGAGCTCCGCTACCGCGGCCTGCGCGCCCCGCACAAGCTCAAGCTGGGCGTCTCCGGCTGCGCGCGCGAGTGCGCGGAGGCGCGCGGCAAGGACGTGGGCGTCATCGCCACGGAGAAGGGCTGGAACCTGTACGTGGGCGGCAACGGCGGCCAGCGCCCGGCGCACGCCCGGCTGCTCGCCGAGGACCTGACCTCCGAGCAGCTCCTCACCTACATCGACCGGTTCCTCATGTACTACGTCCGCACTGCGGACCGCTTGCAGCGCACCGCGCCGTGGGTCGACGAGATCGAGGGCGGCCTGGACGGCCTGCGCGCGGTGATCATCGAGGACTCCCTCGGGATCTGCGCCGACCTCGACGACGCCATGGCGTCCCACGTCGAGAACTACGAGGACGAGTGGCGTGCCGTCCTCGAGGACCCCGAGAAGCTGCGCCGTTTCTCGTCGTTCGTCAACGCCCCGAAGACCCCCGACCCGTCGCTCGCGTACGTGCCCGAGCGCGGTCAGATCCGCCCGGCCACCGAGGCCGAGCGGGCGTCCGGTGTGGTCATCGCGGGGCCCAAGCTGGAGGTTCGTCGATGAGCGTCACGGAAGAACTGCCCACCGCGGGTGCCGCGGGTGACGGCGAGGTCCGCTGGGAGCGGGTCTGCCTGCACTCGGACCTGTTCCCGGAGCGCGGCGCGGCCGCCCTCCTCGGTGACACCCAGGTCGCGCTGTTCCGGCTGACCGACGGACAGGTGGTCGCCACCCAGCAGCTCGACCCCTTCTCCGGTGCGAACGTCATGTCGCGCGGGATCGTCGGGACGCGAGGCGGCGTCCCCACCGTCGCGGCCCCGGTCTACAAGCAGGTCTACTCCCTGGAGACGGGCGAGTGCCTGGAGACCGCGGGATACAGCCCCCGTCCGGGCCTCGAGCCGCGGCTGGTGACGTTCCCGGTGGAGGTGCGCGACGGCGTCGTGCACGTCGCGGTGCCATGACGGCCGGCACCACGGAGGTGACCGGCCGCGTGACGCTGGTGGGCGGCGGCCCCGGGGCCGCCGACCTGCTGACGCTGCGGGGCTGGCGCGCCCTCATGACCGCCGACGTGGTCGTGGCCGACCGGCTCGGCCCGCGCAGCGTGCTCGAGGAGCTGGACCCGCGCACCGAGGTGGTCGACGTCGGCAAGTCCGCCGGGCACCACCCCGTGCCGCAGGAGCAGATCAACGCGATCCTCGTGGAGCGCGCCCTCCGGGGCCAGCGCGTGGTGCGGCTCAAGGGCGGCGACCCGTTCGTCTTCGGGCGCGGCGGCGAGGAGGTCCTCGCCTGCCGCGCCGCCGGCGTCCCCGTCGAGGTGGTGCCGGGGGTGTCGTCGGCGGTCGGCGTGCCGGAGCTGGCCGGCATCCCGGTGACCCACCGGGGGATCACCGCGTCGTTCCACGTGACCAGCGGACATACCGTCGGGCAGAGGGGGCTGGACTCCGCTGCTGTCGCGTCTGTGCGCGACGGCGCGGCTACGCTGGTGATCCTGATGGGGGTGTCGATGCTCGGCACCATCGTGCGGCAGCTGCTGGACGCCGGCGCCGACCCGGCCACCCCCGTCGCGATCGTGGAGAACGGCTCCACGCCTGCTCAGCGCGTCACGCGCGCCCGCCTCGACGAGGTGGCGCGCGTCGCCGCCGAGGAGGGCGTGGCAGCGCCCGCCGTCATCGTCATCGGTGGCGTCGCGGCGGACGGCGTGCTTGAGGAGGCCCGTGTCGGACGTCTGGCAGGTGCCCGTGGCTGAGACCACGGCGGCGACCCCCGTCCCGGGGACCGGCGCCGGGCCCCGGCCTGCCCTGGGGCAGGTGATGGCGGGGTGCACGGTGCTCGTCACGGCCGACCGCCGGTCGGCCGAGCTCGCCGCCGCGCTGGAGCGCCGCGGCGCGACGGTGCGGCACGCGCCGGCGCTGAGCATGATCCCCCACATCGACGACGAGACCCTCGTCGAGGCCACGCGCGCGATCATCGACTCGCCGCCCGACGTCGTCGTGGTCACCACCGGTATCGGCTTCCGCGCGTGGATCGAGGCCGCCGACGCGCACGGCCTGGCCACGCCGCTCACCGCGATGCTGGCCGGCACGCGCATCGTCGCCCGGGGTCCCAAGGCGCGCGGCGCCATCCAGGCCGCCGGGCTCCAGGCCGACTGGGTGGCCGAGTCGGAGACCTCCGCCGAGGTGGCGGAGGTGCTGCTCAGCGAGGGCGTCTCGGGCCTGCGGATCGCGATCCAGCACCACGGTGCGGGGGCCGACGGCCTGGACGAGGTGTTCGAGAAGGCGGGCGCCCAGGTGGTCGGGCTCGTCGTGTACCGGTGGGGACCCGCGCCCGACCCCGTCGCGCTGCGGCAGTCGGTGCAGGCCACGGCCACCGGCGAGATCGACGCCGTCGTGTTCACCTCGGCGCCCGGTGCCGAGGCGTGGCTGCAGGCCGTGGAGGCGGAGGGCCTGTCGCCGTCGGTCCTGGAGCGGCTCCGCTCGGGGGCGACCGTCGCGGCCGCCGTCGGACCCGTCACCGCCAAACCGCTCGAGCAGCGGGGGATCACGCCGCTGCAGCCCGAGCGCGGGCGCCTGGGCGCCCTGGTGCGCACGCTCGTGGGCCACTACGAGCACATCGAGTCCGTGGCGCTGTCCACCGTGGCCGGGTCCCTGATGATCCGGGCACGGGTCGCCGTGCTGGACGGGCAGGTGCTGCCGCTGTCGCCCACGGGGGTCGAGGTGCTTCGGCTGCTCGCCTCCGCGGGCGGCGACGTGGTGCCGCGCGAGCGCGTCCTGGACGTGCTGCCCGGCTACTCCACGGACCCGCACGCCGCCGAGGTGGCGATCGCGCGCCTGCGCGAGGCCACGAAGCGCCCGGACCTGATCCGCACCGTGGTGAAGCGCGGGTACCGGATCGCGCTGGCGGAAGAGGCGTAGCGCCACCCGGCTCCCTCGCTGTGGGTATGGCTGTGGCGACAATTCCGTCGAGGATTGTCGCCACAGCCATACCCACAGCATTCCTACGAGGTCAGCGGCTCGAGACGTTGCCCTCGGCGTCCACGACGACGGGGACCGGGTCGGAGAAGACCAGCTCTCGCTTCGTCGCGAAGTCGCGCGGGGGAACCTCGGTCATCGCGCGGACCACGTACGCACCGGCGGGGACGTGGTTGGGCTCGAACGGCCCGCCCGAGTGCTCGCGGCACATCGTCGTGATGCCCATCATGGCCGTGGCCTCGGCGGTGTCCGTGCCGGCGGCGACCCGGGACCATGCCATCGTGGGGTCGTACCCGATGCCCGCAAGGCGCCCGTCGGTCCGCAGGAGCACCAGGACCGGCTCGCCCCACTCCTGGGCGGGAGCCCCTGTGTTGCTGACGAGGCGAGCCGGGGCGCGCCAGTCCCAGTACGGGCCCGAGGCAGCGCCCGTGAGCTCGAGGCTGTACCGCGGGTCGGTCGTGACGAACGACGACTCGTGGTCCAGGCACTCGATGCCCAGCAGGGGCAGCGCCAGCCGTCCCTCCTCCCAGCCCTGCCCGTAGGCCGGAACCTCCGGGTCGGTCCAGCCGGGGTTCGCGCCGGGCAGAGAAGCCCCGACCCCGCTCTCGACGGTGATGGTCACCGGGTCGCTCAGCACGAGGTCCCGCTCGCCGTTGCCCTCCACGTCGCTCACGGTGGCTACGCGAACGTCGTAGGTGCCGCCCGCGCGCTCGTTGACGTAGGTCTCGAAGGGGTAGTCGTGCTGCTCCAGGAGCGTCTCCGGGCGGCAGCTGGACGCGCTGCCCGCCCAGGCCGCTCCGGACCACACCGAGTCCTCGCCCAGGGCACCGGCGAGGTTCTGCGTGCCGTGGCTCCGCGAGGAGCTCAGGTCCACGACGACGCCGCCCTGGGACCAGACGAGCGTGGGGTCCGCGACGAGGACGGGGATCTCGGCCGCCGGGGCGAGCGTGATGTCGACCGGCAGGTCCCAGCCGTCCCAGCGCGCCGACGGCGCCGGCGTGCCCGTCAGCTCCGCCTCGAGGTCCGTCGAGCCGGCGAGGCCCTCCAGCTGTGCCACGGGCATACCGCAGCGCAGGGCGTCGAGCGGGCCGCCGAGGCCGGCCCAGTCCCGGGGCTGCCAGCCGTCCGTGTACGGGGCGGTGATCCCGTCCTTCGGGGAGGCGGCCGCGGTCCCGGTGGCCGCCACCTGCGCCGTGGCGCCGTCGGCGGTGGCCTCGGTGAGGGACGCGGTCACCACGGACGTGGTCACCTCGCGCGGCGTCGTCGGTCCGGGCGCTGCGGCCGGGTCAGTGTTCGTCGGTGCCCCGGTGCAGGCGGCCAGCAGTGCGGTGCCGAGCCCCAGAACAGCGAGGGACGTTGTCGCGCGCCTCGTGCGCCAGGTCCGGGCGGTCGTGTTGGTCATGATGTTTCCTCTCTCCAGGCGAGGACCCGTTCCCCGCTCTTGCGCTACATGACGACCGGTCGGGAGAGGAACGTTGAGCACGCGACCGGGTGAAACGATCGGGGGGTCGAGCTCCGGGAACTCCCCCTCAACGTTCTGCGGGCACCGGTCGTCATAGCGGGCGAGGGTGCAGGGGAGCGCCCCGGATCAACGGAGGAGCCATGGCGCAGTGGGAAGCGGAGCTGACCGACCTGGTCACGCGACGCGGCGGTGCCCTCGCGGGTTACGCCTTTGTGCTCTCGGGAGATCGTTCGGAAGCCCAGGACCTCGTACAGGACGCGGTGGTCAAGGTCTTCTCACGACTCCGACGCCCGCCGCAGGCGGGTACCTATTCGCTCGAGCCGGACGGTCCCGTCAACCTGGAGGGATACGTGCGGCAGACGATCCTCACGCTGTACCTCGACGGCTACCGCCGTCGCCGTCGCTGGCTCGGGCTGCGCCACCTGATCGCCGACGACCGCCACGCGCCTTCCCCGGAGGCTGAAGGCTCCGCGCGGGCCGACGTCGCCGCGGCGCTCGCGCTGCTCTCACCGAAGCAGCGGGTGTGCGTGGTGCTGCGGTACTTCGACGACCTGACCGTTCCGCAGATCGCGGAGCAGACGGGAATGGCCCAGGGAACCGTGAAGAGACATCTGTTCGACTCGATGGGGACCATGCGCCGTGCGCTGGGGTCGTCCCCGTTCGATGCTGCTGAAGGGAGGGACGCACGATGAGCAACCACGACGAGTGGGCCACTCCGGACGAGGGCTCCGCCCTGTCGGCGGAACTGCGGCGTCTCGCAGAGGATGCCGCCCTGTTCGCCGACCCGGTATCGCTGACCCGGCGGGTCCACCGCCGGAGGACCGCCAAGCTCGTGGGAGCCGGGGCAGGTGCGCTGGCCTTCGCGGCGGCGCTCGCGGTGACGGCGTCGTCCCTGGCGATGCCCGACACGTCGGAGCCGCTCCCGGCCGAGACCAGCACGACACGGCCCGCGCCGAGGCTCTCCCAGGCGCCGAAGGCGTCCCCCTCCCCCTCCCCGTCCGCGTCGCTGTCGCCGTCAGCGAGCCCGACAGGACTGCCTCCCGCGCTGTACACGGACGGGTGGCAGCCGCAGCGGTGGAAGATCGCGGGCGGCGCGATCGGCAACGTCCGTTGTGGGATGCCCGTGGCGGAGCTTGAGGGCTTGTCCCGGTCAACGGCCCTGCGGCTGAGCAGGGCGGGAGGCCTCGAGCCGGACGACGCCGACGGAGGGTGGTTGCTGCCCGTGGAGCTTGTGCTCGGCCCGGGCGTGGACGTGCCTCACGTCGTGGAGCGGCCAACCCTGGTGTGGTCGCAGGGTGGCGTCGTGGTCGATCTCGGCGACCCGTCGGCACACCTGACCGATCTGGCCCCAGCCCTCGCGGAGGACTCGCGCTGGACGGGCGGTGCGACGGCGAGCAGCGCGTCCCAGTGCTTGCCGGACACGCGCGTCGAGCAGGTGGACAGCATGTTCGACTGGTACGACAACGAGCGTGCCGGAGGCACGTACGAGGTCCGCGCCGTCACCCTGTACGACTTCGACGGCGACGGAGAGATGGGCATCGCCCTGAGCGACCCGGTCACGGTCACCCTCGAGAACGGTGCCGGAGCGCCGATACCCGAGCGGGTCACCGACCGGGTCGACCCGGAGACGCCGGCCTACGGGCAGGGCTGGGAGGTCCCGAAGCAGGCGCTGCCGCTGCTCGGCATCGAGTGCCTGGACCATGAGTCCTCGTTCCTCAGGACCGACGCCGAGTACAGCCTCCAGCTCACCGGGACCGTGTCCGGACCGTCGTACGACTGGCGTGCGCCCGCCAGGCTTGTGAGTGCCTCCGGGCAGCCTGTCCCGGAGTGGGGCCAGCCCGTCCTGCTGCTCCTGCGGACCGACGGGCGCCTGGCCGGCATCGGGTACGACCCCACCGCCTCCTGGCCGCGCGTGCCCACCGGGACGGACACCGCCGAGGCCACGGCGATGTCGGGCGTCACCACGGCGTGCCGCCAGCACTCCGGTGGTGAGTTCGAGCCCAACGCCGTCCCGGCCGGCGAGTACATCGTCCGGGCGATGACGGAGATCAACCCTCCGGATGCCAGCACGGACCGGAAGCTGATCTTCTCGGATGCCGTACCGGTCGTGGTGGACGCCCAGGGCAACATCACGCGCCGCTGACGCTCACCAGTGCTCGCTGTGGGTATGGCTGTGGCGACAATTTCGCCGAGGATTGTCGCCACAGCCATACCCACAACCGGAGGTCGCACAACGTTTCTCCGCCTCGGGGCGTCATGCTGGGTATGACGACGAACGCGAGCGCGGGAGGTGACGGTGGCCGGCTGGCAGGACGAGCTCGGTGACCTCATGGCCACCCGCGGGCCTGCCCTGGTCCGGTACGCGCAGATGCTGTGCGGAGACCGGGCGCAGGCCGAGGACCTGGTCCAGGACGCCCTGGTGAAGGTCTTCTCCCGGCTTCGCGGCCCCGGCCCGCGCACCCCGGGCGCGATTCCCGGCGTCGCCGTCCACGACCTCGAGGCGGCCGGCGTCACGAGCGCCGAGGCGTACGTGCGGCGCACCATCCTCACGCTCTACCTGGACGGCTACCGCCGCCGGCAGCGCTTCCGGATCCTGCGCCCCCTCCTCGCCGACACCGGCCACGCGCCGTCCGCCGAGGGCGCCGCGTCGGCTCGCGCCGACGTGACGGCGGCTCTGGCCCGCCTGGCCCCGCGACAGCGAGCCTGCGCCGTGCTGCGGTACTTCGACGACCTGACGGTCCCCCAGATCTCCGACACCCTCGGCATCGCCCAGGGCACCATCAAGCGCTACCTCGCCGAGGCGACGGCACAGCTCCAGGAGTCGCTACGCATCGACGACACACCCAGCCCCGAAGGGAGGGCCGCACGATGAACCGCCAGCACGACGAGTGGTCCGACCCGACGGCGGGTCTCCTGAGCCGAGCGATGCACGAGGCAGCGGACGAGATGCCCGAGAGCGACCTGTACAGCACCGCGTTCGAGCGGGTGCGGGGGCGCGTGCGCCGTCGTCGGGCCGCGAAGGTGGGCGGCCTCGGCGCCGTGTCCCTCGCGGTGGCCGGGGCGCTCGCGGTGGGTGCGTCGTCGATCCTGCCGGACCGGACGGGGCCGGTCGTCCCCGCGACCCCGACGCCGAGCGCCACGCCGAGCCCGTCCGACGGCGCCGCGCCGTTCCCCCTCCGCGAGGGCTACGCGCCCGGCTGGCTGGCTGGGACCGGCCTGACCTGCGGCATGACGGAGGCGGACCTCGCGGCGGCGGCCGACGACGGCGGGTACTCGCTGGACGTCACCGGCACCCTGACCGCGACGGCCACCTACGACGGCTCCACCCCGTGGGCCTACCGGTACGCGTTGCCCGTCGACCTGACGGCCGCCGTCGACCTGGACGACCCCGTCGTCGCCCCGGTCCTGGTCTGGAGCGTCGGCGGGCGGGTGGTCGACCTCGGGGAGGACCGGGCGGGCGTGGAGCCCGTCGGGCAGACGCCGTCCCCCAGGTACGGTGGCGCGACCGGCGACCTGGTCTCCGACTGCGCCGCGGAGGGCTCGCCGGCGACCCTGCCGGACGGGACGTACCAGGTGCGCGCCGTGACCGTCGTGCACCCGATCAGCGGGGCGGACCCGGAGCTCGCGGTGAGCGCCCCCGTGGACCTCGTCGTCGAGGACGGGCAGGCGCACCAGGCGGGAACGATCACCCCGATGCCCGTCCCGTTCGACGTCCCGCCGGACGCGCGCGGCCGGAGCGAGGACGTGGGCCAGCTGGTCAGCGCCGCGCTGGTGGACCGGTCGTCCGGGCAGTACCCGCAGGATGTGACGTTCGTGGACTCGCCGCCCGCCGACGGCGGCACGTACCGCATCGAGGCGCGCTGCACCTCGACCATTCCCGCGGACGTGGTGACGTTCTGGCCGCTGGCCGGCGACGCGATCGCCGGGGGCGACAGTGACGGCGCCGGGATGGTGCCGACCAACCAGGCGCAGGCGCTCGAGGTGCCGTGCGACGGCACGCTGTGGACCTCCGACCCGTGGGGGCCGGGTGACGCCGTCGGCCTCCCCGTCGCGCTCCACTTCCGCGAGGTGCCCGACGGCGTGGTGGTCGCCTACGCGCGGATGGTGCCCTCCGGCGAGGGCTCCGAGGGCGAGGCCGGGGAGTGCTCTGCCGGGTCGGTGCCGGACCGGGGGGACCCGGACCTCTCCGGGTTGCCCGCGGCCGTCGCGGACAAGGCCTCGGCCCTGTACGCGGCCGCCGCGGCGTGCGACGAGGAGGCGCTCGTCGGGACCGCGCGGGCCGACGGCACGGTGCTCTCGTCCGGCGGGGTGCAGGCCGATCCCGCCGAGGTGCTCGCGGTCCCCGAGCCGGACGACCCGCGGTACGGCGTGCTCGTGCGGCTCCTCGCCGGCACCACCGGCGAAGCCCTCGACGACGGCACCTGGGTGTGGCCCCGCCTGCAGACCGGCCGCTACCAGACGGTCGAGGGCCAGGAGGCGCCCGATGCCGACGCCGCCTGGGCCGAGGCCGTCGACGCGGGCCTCCTGGCGCCGGAGGAGGCGGACGCGGCGCGGTCCGGCGAGGGATACGTCGGCTGGCGCATCGGTATCACCGCGGACGGCACGTGGCAGTTCTTCGTCGGGGGCGCCTGAGCGGACGGACCCACTGCCTCGGTGGGGCCCGCTCGCCGAGGTAGTCGGTCCGTCCGGACGAGCGGCAGATAATGGGTCGGTGACCGACGCGAACGCTCCCGCCCCGTCCACCAGCACCACGCCCGTCCCGGAGGGGGCGAGGTCCCACGCAGCGGACCTCGCCTCCTTCGTGACCGCCTCACCGTCGTCGTTCCACGCGGCGGCCGAGGTGGCCCGCCGCGCCGAGGCGGCCGGCTTCACGTCCCTCGCCGAGGCCGAGGCCTGGGACGTGGTCCCTGGTGGCCGGTACGTCGTGGTGCGCGACGGCTCCGTCGTCGCGGTCGCCGTCCCCGGCGGCGCCGGGCCCACCACGCCGTTCACCATCCTGGGCGCCCACACCGACTCCCCCGGGTTCAAGCTCAAGCCGCGCCCCACCACCGGCTCGGCCGGGTTCTGGCAGGCGGGCGTCGAGGTGTACGGCGGCCCCCTGCTCAACTCGTGGCTCGACCGCGAGCTCGAGCTCGCCGGCCGCGTCGTCACGCGGGACGGCGCCGAGCACCTCGTCCGTACGGGTCCCCTCCTGCGCATCCCGCAGCTCGCCGTCCACCTCGACCGCGCCGCCAACGAGGGCCTCGCCCTCGACAAGCAGCGGCACACCCAGCCCGTCTGGGGCCTGGGCGACACCCAGGACGCGGACGTCCTGGGCGCCCTCGCCGCACAGGCCGGCGTCGACCCGGCCGAGATCGGGGGGTACGACGTCGTCGTGGCCGACACCCAGGAGCCCCGCACCTTCGGCGCAGGCCAGGTCTTCCTCGCGTCGGGCCGGCTCGACAACCTGCTGTCGGTGCACGCGGGCCTGACCGCCCTGCTGGCCCACGCAGGGGGCGAGCCGAGTGCCGGGGGCGCGGGGGCGCCGTCGGGCAGCATCGCCGTCCTGGCCGCCTTCGACCACGAGGAGATCGGCAGCGAGAGCCGCTCGGGCGCGGCGGGGCCGTTCCTGGAGGACGTGCTCGCGCGGGTGTCCGGCGCGCTGGGCGCCGGGCCGGACGAGAGCCGGCAGGCGTTCGCGGCGTCGTTCCACGTGTCGTCCGACGTGGGCCACGCCGTGCACCCGAACTACCCCGAGCGCCACGACCCGGCGAACCGGCCGGTGGCCGGCGGCGGCCCGATCCTCAAGATCAACGCGAACCAGCGCTACGCGACCGACGCGCACGGCGCGGCGCGCTGGGCGTCGGCCTGCGCCGCGGCGGGCGTGCCGAGCCAGGAGTTCGTGTCGAACAACGGGATCCCGTGCGGCTCGACGATCGGTCCCATCACGGCGACCCGCCTCGGGATCCGCACGGTCGACGTGGGTGCGGCGATCCTGTCGATGCACTCCGCGCGCGAGCTCACCGCGGTGGTGGACCCCTGGTACCTGTCGCGTGCGATGGGCGCCGTCCTGGCCGGCTGACACCCGTGGCCCGGGGCCTCGTACGGCGGCCCCGGGCGTCACGGTGTGCTGGTCAGCGGGCTGTCACGACCGGCAGAGGACGTCCTCCGCGGTCCACACGTGGGCGTCTGCCTTCTCGCGGAGCTGCTCCAGCAGCTCGTCGCGTACCCGGGGGTACCGCGACAGGTGGTCCAGCGAGGGCACCACGACGTGCCGGGCCTCGGCGCGCCGGAGCTCGGCGGTGAGCTCGTTCAGGGCGCCGCGCTGACCGGGCGTGCTCTCGAGGAACGTGGTGGCGAAGCAGAAGCCCTCGGCCTCCGCCAGGCGACGGAGCCGCTCCTCCATCTCCGTCACCGCGTCGGGGCCTGAGGCGTCGGTGATCCGCAGGTACCCGTACATCAGCGGTTTGAGCGCTGCGTCGGACGTCAGGGACGTCCTACTCTCGCCCCTCACAGGACGGCGAGATTTCGTTCGGCGAGCAGAGCCTGCTCGCACGGCCACAGCGTTCCGCACACGGTGCACTCGAGCCCGTCGTGCGCGTGACGGTCCAGCACGGCGGTTGCCGTGGTGCGTAGCGCGTCCATCGACAACTCGACCGAAAGATCCTGGTTCATCCCGGTCCCCCTCCTGGTATAACGGCGTTCGTCGATGTGTCAGGTCCGGTGTGATTTATCCGGTGTCCGACACCTGGACGTCGCAGCCCCCTGGCCGCGGCGTGCACCAAGGTTTTGGCTCGTTCGAAGTGCATGCACCTGCTGCCGGTGATATCACAGAGGTGATTCGATCGTGCCAAGTGGCATAGGGGCGAAAAGCCGGACACTGGGGGATGCAGTGGCACGTGGGACCGTACGGACGTGCGCGCGCTGTGGGTGCGTGCTGAGTCGATACAACTCGGATGATCAGTGCGCCGCGTGCCGGCGCACCGAACGTGTGCCGGTGGTGGAGATGCCCACCGTCCCGGTGCGCGTGTGGGACGACCCGGGGGTGCGAGCCGCACTGACCGACTGGGACTTCGGGCGGGTCAGCCGCCTGATCCGCCAGCTGGTGCCGCTGCGGCAGGAGGACGTCGCCGCGCTCACCGGGCTGAGCCAGTCGTACCTGTCCATGCTGGAGTGCGGCGAGCGCCGCCTCACCGACATCGCACGCGTGGTCCAGTTCCTCACCGGCCTGGGGACGCCGGCGGAGCTGGTCCGGCTGCCCCTCCCGGTGCCGCAGGCGCCTGCAGGACGCGCGGGCGCGGCGCCGTCGGCCGCCTTGGCCGGCGCGGTCACGGTGGGTTCCGTGTCTGCTCCGACGGCGGCGCCCGGTGCGCCGGAGGCCGGCGCCGACCAGGACTCGATCCTGGACGGGGAGCAGCCCTGGACGGCTGACCGCATGCTGGCAGCCCTCGCGGGCGCTCTGCGCCGGGGCGCACAGGACGAGCGGGCCGGTTCCCGGCCCGCCGCGAGCGGCCCCACGGTGAGCGGGGTGGCCCTGACGGCGTTCGTGCACCACTGGGGTGCGGAGGAGGCGGAGCCGCTGGCCCGTGCGGCCGGGGGCGCCCGGGTCTCCGCCGAGCTGTGCGACCACCTCCAGGGCACCACCGACGAGCTGCGGGTGATGGACGCCGGCAACGGCAGCGGCGCCGTGGCAGACCTGGCTCGCGCCCACCTCACGTTCGTGACGCGGGTGCTGGAGAACAGCACCTACGACGCGGAGACCGGCCGGCGGCTCGCGGCCGTCGCCGCCGACACGGCCGCTCAGACGGGCTGGTTCGCGTTCGACGCGGGGCGGCACGAGTCGGCGCAGCGATACCTCCTCGCGGGGCTCCGCGCCGCGCGCGCGTCCGGCGACGACCGGCTCGGCGCCGAGGCGCTCAGCTACCTCGCGATCCACGGATACTCGAACGGGCACCCGCGCGACGCCGTCGTGGCGGCGCAGGCGGCCCGCCAGAAGGTGAAGGGCCTGCAGGCCCCGGCCCTCGAGGCGATGCTCCTGACCCGGCAGGCCCGGGGCCACGCCAAGCTGGGGGAGCGGGAGGCCACGCTGCGGGCTCTCGGCGAGGCCGGGGAGCTGTGCGCGTCGGGCCGCGGTGCCGACGAGCCGCACTGGCTGTACTGGATGAACGACGGCGAGATCCACGGCCAGACCGCGTCGGCCAGCCTCGACCTGGGCGACACCGCGCAGGCGCTGCGGAGCTTCGACCGGGCGGTGGGCGCCATCAACGAGGGTGAGCACCGCACCAGGGGCCTGCTCCTGAGCCGCGCCGCCCGCGCGCACGTGCGGGCGGGTGACCTGGAGGCTGCCTGCGAGAGCGGAGCCCAGGCTGTCGCGCTCGGCGAGAGCGTGCAGTCGGTCCGGCTGCGGGACCACCTCAAGGACCTCGCGCGGGCGCTCGAGCCGTCGGCGCGGGCGGCGCGCACCCGGACGCACAGCGAGGTGCGTGCACTGACCGAGCGGATCGCGGCAGTCACCGCCCCGTGAGCCCCGACGGCGCCGCAGACGCGACCCGGACAGCAGAGGTCCAGGGGGCGGCTGTGGCGCCGTCCGATGGCGAATTGCCCCGAGTGGTCCCATCTGTCCAGACGCTGCGCGTGCTTGTCCTGTGGGACATCGACCGCACGCTGCTCTATGTCGGCGAGGTTGACCGGCAGGCGTACCGCGAGGCCTTCGCGGAGGTGGTGGGCCGTCCGGCGGAGCGGCTCCCCGCGCGGGGCACCGGGGTCACCATGCCGCGGGCCGTGGCCGGGATGCTGCTCGACAACGGCGTCCCCGAGGCGGACGTCCCGCGCCTGCTGCCGCGCATGCTGGAGGTCGTGCCGCAGCGTTTCGCCGCGCACGAGGCGGACGTGCGGCGGGACGGCGTGCTGATGCCCGGCGCTGTCGAGTCGCTCGCCGCGGTGGCCGCGGAGCCGGACGTCGTGGCGTCGGTCGTCACCGGCAACCTGCGCCCCAACGCGCTCGTCAAGCTCCGGGTCTTCGGGCTCGACGCGTACCTGGACCCCGACGTGGGCGGCTACTCCTCGGACGACGAGCACCGGCCGGCGCTCGTCGTGGTTGCCCAGGGCCGGGCCGCCGCCCGGTACGGCGTGGCGTTCGACCGGTCCTCGACGGTGGTGGTCGGCGACTCGCTCGAGGACGTCCGCACCGGCCTCGAGGGCGGGGCGAGGGTGGTGGGGATCGCTGCGGGTACCACGTCGGCGGAGGAGCTCGAGGAGGCGGGGGCCGACGTCGTGCTGCCCGACCTGACCGACCCGGCTCGGCTGCTCGGGGCAATCCGCCTGCTCACAGGCTCGGCGACATCGTGACCAGGTCTTGACCACGAGCGCTCGTGACCCGCGTCACATGTGAGTAGACTCGGCGGATCCCGCCGTCGACGATGCCGGCGGGACCTCTCACATTCCCCAGATCGGGTCAATCCTTTCCGTGAGACAACCCCAGCTGTTCGTCGAGGAGGACGGATGCAGACGCTCGGATCGACAAGCATCACCGTGGTCACGGTGATCGCACTCATCGCCCTGGCTGCTCTCGGTTTCGCCTTCGTCCTGCGCAGGCAGGTCCTGGCGGCGCCCGAGGGCACCCCGAAGATGCAGGAGATCGCCCGTGCGGTCCAGGAAGGAGCCGCCGCCTACCTGAACCGGCAGTTCCGCACCCTGGCCCTGTTCGCCGTGGTGGTGTTCGCCCTCCTGTTCCTCCTGCCGGCGGCCGACGGAGGCGTCCGGGTCGGACGCTCCATCGCCTTCCTCGTGGGCGCGGGCTTCTCGGCGGCCATCGGCTACCTGGGCATGTGGCTCGCGGTGCGCGCCAACGTGCGCGTCGCCTCGGCCGCCACCCGGCCGAACGGCCGCGCCGAGGGCGCCCGCATCGCGTTCCGCACGGGCGGTGCGGTCGGCATGTCGGTGGTCGGCCTCGGTCTCCTGGGCGCGGCGCTCGTGGTGCTCATCTACCGCACCGAGGCGCCCGCCGTGCTCGAGGGCTTCGGCTTCGGCGCCGCCCTGCTCGCCATGTTCATGCGCGTGGGCGGCGGAATCTTCACCAAGGCGGCCGACGTCGGGGCCGACCTGGTCGGCAAGGTCGAGCAGGGCATCCCCGAGGACGACCCCCGCAACGCGGCCACCATCGCGGACAACGTGGGCGACAACGTGGGCGACTGCGCCGGCATGGCCGCCGACCTCTTCGAGTCGTACGCCGTCACCCTCGTGGCCGCCCTCATCCTGGGCCGCGCCGCGATGGGTGAGCAGGGCCTCGTGTTCCCTCTGATCGTCACCGCGATCGGCGCGTTCGTGGCTCTCCTGGGCGTCTTCATCACCCGGGTCCGTGGGTCGGAGAGCGGCCTCACCGCCATCAACCGTGGTTTCTACATCTCGGCGCTCGTGGGCGCGGCCGTGGCCGGCGTCGCCGCGTTCGTCTACCTGCCGTCATCGTTCGCGGTCATGGACGGGACCGCCGACCTGTCCGACGTCACGGCCGACCCGCGTGTCGTCGCGTCGCTCGCCGTGCTGATCGGCGTGGTCCTGGCCGGCATCATCCTCTGGGTCACCGGTTACTTCACGGGCACCACCTCCAAGCCCACCCTGCACGTGGCCGCCACGTCCCGGACGGGTGCGGCCACCGTCGTGCTCTCCGGCATCGGTGTGGGGTTCGAGTCCGCCGTCTATACCGCGGGCATCATCGCGGCGGCGATCTGCGGCGTGTTCCTGCTCGCCGGCGGCTCCATCCCGCTCGCCCTGTTCCTCGTGGCCCTCGCCGGCTGCGGCCTGCTGACCACCGTGGGCGTCATCGTCGCGATGGACACGTTCGGTCCGGTGAGCGACAACGCGCAGGGCATCGCCGAGATGTCGGGCGACGTGGACGAGGAGGGGGCGAAGATCCTCACGGACCTCGACGCGGTCGGCAACACCACCAAGGCCATCACCAAGGGCATCGCGATCGCGACGGCGGTCCTCGCCGCCACGGCGCTCTTCGGGTCGTACCAGGACGCTGTCACGCACGCCCTCGCGGAGGTGAGCGAGCGCGGCTCCGGCCTGGTGACCTCGATGCTCACCTACGAGATCGTCTCGCCGGTGACGCTGGTGGGCCTCATCCTGGGCGCGGCCACCGTGTTCCTCTTCTCCGGCCTCGCCGTCGACGCCGTCACCCGGGCCGCCGGCGCCATCGTCTTCGAGGTGCGCCGCCAGTTCCGCGAGCACCCGGGCATCATGACGTTCGACGAGCGCCCCGAGTACGGCAAGGTCGTCGACATCTGCACTCGCGACTCGCTGCGCGAGCTGGCCACGCCCGGCCTCCTCGCGGCCTTCGCGCCGATCGCCGTCGGCTTCGGCCTCGGGGTGGGCCCGCTCGCCGGGTTCCTCGCGGGCGCCATCGGGACCGGCGTGCTGATGGCGGTCTTCCTCGCCAACTCCGGCGGTGCCTGGGACAACGCGAAGAAGATCGTCGAGGACGGCAAGTACGGCGGCAAGGGGTCCGACGCGCACGCGGCGACCGTCATCGGCGACACGGTGGGCGACCCCTTCAAGGACACGGCCGGCCCCGCGATCAACCCGCTCATCAAGGTGATGAACCTGGTGGCGCTGCTCATCGCGCCGGCAGTGGTCATGCTGAGCGTGCCGGCCGACGCCAACCACGTGCTCCGGATCGGCATCGCCGCCGCAGCGGCCGCCGTTGCCTTCGGAGCCGTGATCTGGTCGCGACTGCGCGCGTCCCGCGCGGACGCCGAGCAGGAGGCGGAGCAGTCCGCCCTCCCGGTGACCACCTCGGCCTGACGACGGGCACCCGCTCGGCTGGCCGACCCTGCGGATGTGGCCGATCCTGAGTCCAGGACCGGCCACATCCGCATGCTCGCCAAGGGAGTCTCATGGTCACGATGCCCCTCGAGCGGCGGCCGTTCGCCGCAGTCCACCCGCGTACGGTCCGCACGGGGCGGCTGGCGCTCGGCTGGTTCCTGCTCCTCGCGGGCGCGGCCCTGGACCTGGCCCGCGCGCTCGGCACCTACGCGTCGATGCACCTCGTGCTGATCGTCGCGGCGCTGGTCTTCGCGCACTGGCGCCGTGAGCCCCGGCTGGTGTCGGTCCTCTTCTGGGCCGTCGCCGGCGTGGCGCTGGCGGAGTCGTTCCTCGCGTTCCTCGGTGAGGGCCCCACGATGGTGCGGCCCTGGTGGAGCCTCGGGGCGATCGTGCTCCTGCTCGGCGGGGTGGGCGTCCTGCGGCGGGTGCCGCCGCGCTGAGGCGGTCAGGCGGTCTGAGACCGGTACCGCCCGGCGATCGGCATGATCGCGCGGATCTCGCCCGTCTGACCAGCGGGTTCGACGTGGCGCCCGCAACAGGTCTAGGTTCTCCCACCACGCGCCCGCGCCGAGGGAGAACCGCCATGAGCACCGCAGTCCCGCAGCCCGCTGGCTCGCCGTACGTCACGTACGTCCCGGTGGCGGTGGTGCCGCCGCGCAGCCATCTCGGCCTTGCGCTCCTCGCCCTGGTGCTGTTCGCCCCGGCGGGCGCCCTCGCCGTCGTGCACGCGGGCCGCGTGCGCCGGCGGTGGCGCGCGGGCGACGTGGCCGGCGCCCGAGCGGCGGCGACGCGCGCCCGGCAGTGGTCCGCGCTGGCGGTCCTGGTCGCCCTCGCGGCGGTGGCGATGGCGCTCGCGCTGGCGGCGACCGGTGCCGCCGGGATGACCCGCTAGATGCCGGCACCGGCCCGGCGAGCGGTCACGGGAGTCTCCTCGCGCGACCAGGACTCCTGCTCGGGCCCCTGGTCCCGGTACTCTTCGCGATCATGAGTGGCACGTCACGACGCAAGGCATCGCGAGGTGGTCGGTCCGGCTCCCGAGCCGCCGTGCCGCCGGCGAGCAGCGCCCTGGCGTGGGCGGAGAGCCTGGCCGGCGCATCGCCGACGGCTGAGCCCGGCGACGGCGTCCCCGCCGGGCCCGACTCCGCACCCGCAGAGGAGGCGCCGTCGCCGTTCGGCCGGTCCGTCCCCGCGCCCTGGGGCGCCACCGGCCCGGCCGCGGGCGAGTGGTCCGAGACGCACACCCTCGGCGTCGGCATCTCGCCCGAGATCGCTGCGGCAGCCCGGGCCCGGGCCGCGGGCGGCTCGCCGTTCGGCTCCCCGTTCGGCACGACGACGGACGCGGGGCCGGGTCCCGCCGCCGCCTCGCCGTTCAGCGGCGCTGGCGCGGGCGCCGACCTCGCCCCGGCGGGGCCGGGCCTGGCGGGGCCGGGCGAGGCGGGGCCGGGCCTGGCGGGCTCGGGCGAAGCGGGCTCGGGCGAAGCGGCCTCGGTCGAGGCGGGGCCGGGCGAGGCCGGACCGGCACCCTGGGGTTCCGCCCTGGGAACGGTGGGAACTGCGGACGAGGCGCCGTCGTCGGGCGATGGAGCCGACGGCGGGCCGGACGGAGCGGGCCCGTGGGGTGCTGTCGGCCCCGTCCCGGCCGCCGGCCGCCGTGAGAAGCCGGGGAAGACCAAGGGTGGCAAGGGAAAGAAGGCCAAGGGCCGCGCGAGCGAGGAGCGCCCCGCCGGCAGGGCGACGCCCGGCCCGGCGGTCTCCGGTGAGCCGTCCGGCGACGAGGCTGTCGGCGCCGACGACCCAGCAGGAGACGGCGCAGCCGGACCCGCGGCCATCCCGCCCAAGCGGCGCAGGGTGCGCCCGGGTGAGGTGGACCCGGACGTGGCTCCTCCGTCGATCGCGCCGTCGCGGCGCGGTCGCGGAGGCCGTCGGGGCGACGGCTCCGCCGCGACGGCCCCGCGCAAGCGGCTGGGGGTGCCGCCCTTCGCGGACAAGCCTCTCGTCCTCGCCCTGGCCGGGGTGGTGGCCCTGGGGCTCGGTCTCGGCGTCGGGTGGGTCCAGGGCAGCGTGAGCGAGACCGAGGACCTCCCGCCGGCGACGCCCCAGGCATGTGCGTCGGCCACCTGGGCGTGGGCCCAGTCGAACAGCGCGCAGTCCGTGATGTCGCCGGACGACCCGGCGAGCCTGCGCACGGGCTTCATGAAGGCCCGGGACGCCCTGGACGGCGTGACGCCGCCCGCGCAGATCGCCGAGGACTGGGGGACTGTCCAGTCGTTCATCTCGACGATGGCCGCGAGCCTGGAGCCGGTGGACCCCGCGAACCCTGAGGCGCTCCTGGCCGCGGCGAACGAGGGCGGTACGGGCCTCGACCAGCCCAGGATGACCGAGGCTGCGAGCCGCGTGCAGGCGTACCTCGCCGGCAACTGCGCGGGCTGACCGCGAAGGGCCGGCGCGGATCGGCGAGGATGGGGCCGTGACCGTCTCCTCCCCGTCCATGGCCGACCACTCCGCGCCCGACGCCTCTGACGCCGCCCTGGTCGACGCGCTCCGGGCCGACCTGACGGGGTCGGGCTTCGACGTCGACGGTGTCGAGGACCTGCTCGGGCCCCTCGCCTCGGCCGCGCTGCACCGCGAGCAGGCGGTGCCGGCCCGCCGGGCGGTCGCCGCCGCGGTGCACGGCCGGGCTGCCCGGGAGCGCGACCCGCGGGCGGCGCTCACCAGCCTGTTCCTGCTCGGGGACGAGGTCCCCCGGGCCGCGCTGGACAGCGCGCTGCCGCACGTGGGCACGGCGGGGGCGGAGCGCCTTGGCCTCGTGGAGGCCTCCGGGGCGGGGGACGACGACGCGGTGCGCGCCGTGACCGACCTGCGGCCGTACGGCGCCACGGACGCCGCAGGCGAGGTGCGCTGGTGGCTGGCCTCCGACCTCGGTGAGCTCGCGACCGGCGGGCGGCTCTTCACCGACCACGTGCTGGGAGCCGGCGGAGCCTCGCTCACGCTGGCCCAGGTCACGATGCGGACGCCCACCGGCCGGGCGCTCGACCTGGGGACGGGCTGCGGCATCCAGGCGCTGCACGCCGCCCGGCACGCCCGTTCGGTGGTGGGTACCGACATCTCGCGGCGCGCGCTCGCCTACGCGGCGTTCAACTCGGCGCTCAACCTCGGCACCGTCGGGGTGGAGCTCCGGGAGGGCTCGATGCTGGAGCCGGTGGCGGGCGAGGAGTTCGACCTGGTCGTCTCCAACCCGCCGTTCGTGATCACGCCCCACGCGGGCGCGCCGGGCAGGGCCGTGGCCGCGGCCCTGGGCGACTACGAGTACCGGGACGGTGGCCGCGCGGGTGACGACCTGGTGCGCGAGCTGATCACCGGGGTGGGCTCCGTGCTGGCCCGGGGCGGCGTCGTACAGCTTCTCGGCAACTGGGAGCACCGGCGCGGGGAGCCCTGGACCGAGCGGGTCGGTGCGTGGCTCGGCCAGTCCGGGCTGGACGGCTGGGTGATCCAGCGCGAGGTCCTCGACCCGGCAGAGTATGCCGAGACGTGGATCCGCGACGGCGGTACGACCGCCGACCGCGAGCCGCAGGCGTGGTCGGACGCGTACGAGGCGTGGCTCGACGACTTCGCGTCGCGCGACGTCGAGGCGATCGGCTTCGGGATCGTGACGCTGCGCCGTCCGGCGGCCGCCGCCGTCGGTAGCGCGGACGCCGCTGCTGTCGGTCGCACGGCCGCCGTCGGCGGCGCGGGAGCGCCCGGTGCCCGGCTGCGCCGGCTGGAGGAGCACACGGGCTCGCTGCGCCAGCCCCTGGGGGCGCACCTTGCCCGGTGCCTCGCGGGGTACGACTGGCTGGCGTCGCGGGACGACGCCGCCCTGGCGGACACCCGCCTGGTGACGGCGCCCGACGTGACGGAGGAGCGGTACCTCACGCCCGGTGCCGCGCACCCTGACGTGGTCATCCTGCGACAGGGGGACGGCCTGGGCCGCGGGGTCCATGCCTCCACCGGCCTGGCCGCGCTGGTGGGTGCGTGCGACGGCGAGCTCACGGTGGGCCAGATCGTCGGCGCGGTCGCGGCGCTCTTCGAGGTCCCGGCGGACGCGCTCGCTGCCGAGCTGCTGCCCGCGGTCCGGGGACTCGTGGGCGACGGCTTCTTGATGCCTGAGGCGACACGCCGCTGAAAACGCGTGTCCCGGGAGTTTCCGGGACGTAACGACCAGGTATTGGCTGCAACTGATTACGGCTCAGCCAGAGACACGGGCGCCTCTGGCGATTATTTTCCCGTTATGTGGAACTCGACCTGCGACACCTCAAGATGGTCGTCGCCGTCGCCGAGTCCGGCAGCGTGACGAAGGCGGCAGCGACCCTGGGCATCGCCCAGCCGGCGCTGACCGCGCAGCTGAACCGGATCGACAGGGCGCTCGGCGGCTGTGTCTTCGTCCGCGACCGCAGCGGCGCGCGACCTACCGAGCTGGGCGAGCTCGTGCTCAGGCACGCCCGGGTGCTCCTCCCCGCCATGTCCGCGCTGGCCGACGACGCCCGGCGCATGGTGAACCGAGCGACCGGGTACGCCGGCGTGCTGCGAGTCGGCACGCTGGGCACCGGGCTGGGCGGGCTGTTCGTCAACCAGCTGCACGGTGCGCTCGGCGGCCTGACGATCACGACCGCGACGCCGGCCTCGGTCGACGACGCAGGATCCCGGCTGGCGAGCGGGGTTCTCGACGTGGCCCTCGTGGGGCTCTGCTCGGACTTCACGCCGCCGCAGAGCGCGGAGGTCACCTGGACGCGCGTCTGCGTGGACCCGATGTTCGTGCTGCTCGACGAGGGGCACCAGCACGCGGACCGGGTGGAGGTCGAGCTCTCGGAGCTCGCCGAGGAGCGGTGGCTGTACGTGCCCGCGCACGGGTGCACGGAGCACTGCTTCGTGACCGCCTGCGTGCGCGCGGGCTTCACGCCCCACGGGCTCGGCGAGGCGGAGTGGACGGCGGCCGTGGACCAGGTGCGGGCCGGCCGGGCGGTGGCGCTCGTCGAGCCCGGTCAGCCCGACCCGGCCGGCGTGCGGACGGTCCCGCTCGCGGGCGCACCCCTGCGCAGGACCCACTACGTGGGCTGGCGACAGGACGCGGCGGCCCGCCTGGACCTGGAGGCCGTCGAGAGCGCGGCCTTCCGCGCCCACCGCGAGGCTGTACGAAGGAGCCCGCACTATGAGCGGTGGATGGGGACTCACGGGGAACTCGTTTAGTGATTCCCTCGTACAGGCATGCGTACATCACGAACAGAGCGCGGTGAGGTAAAGCCCTCATAACGATCAGGTATGACCCGATCGTTATCTGGGCGTTCGCCTGGCGGACACCTACGGTGAGCGGCACCGGTGTGCACCGGTTCCCCTCACGAAGGAGAAGCTGGACATGAGACGAACCACCACCAGGGCTCTCGCCGTGGCGACCGCCTCGCTCACGCTCCTTGCCGGCACGGTGACGACCGCCGCGATCGCGGCGTCCGACCCGCTGTCCGACGTCGACGGCGCCTCCGCCTACGAGCCCGCCATGCTCGACGCGATGCGCCGCGACCTCGGCATGGAGACTGAGCGCGCCGTCGACCGCCTGGAGTTCCAGGCCGACGCGGCCGAGACGCAGACCACGCTCGCCAAGCGGCTCGGTGCCGAGTTCGGCGGCGCGTGGGTGGACCCGGCCGACGACGTCCTCTACGTGGCGGTCACCGACGCCGCGGACGCGGCCGCTGTGAAGGCTGCGGGCGCCACGCCGGTGACCGTCTCCCGCGCCCTGGACACCCTCGAGGCCTATGTGGGCCAGCTCGACGCCCAGCTCGCCGACGTGGCCGCTGTCCCGAGCTGGTACGCCGACGTCACCACCAACACCGTCGTGGTCAACGTCGCCCAGGGCGGTCTCGGCAAGGCGAAGCAGGCAGTCCGCGCGGCCGGTGTCCCGGACGACGCGGTCACCTTCACCGTCTCGAAGGAGAAGCCGACCACGCTGATCGACGTCGTGGGCGGCAACGCCTACTACATCGGCAGCTCCCGGTGCTCCGTCGGGTTCAGCGCCACGGGCGGCTTCGTGACCGCCGGCCACTGCGGCCGCGTGGGCGCCACCACCACCCAGCCGAGCGGCCAGTTCACCGTCTCCAGCTTCCCCGGCAACGACTACGCGTACGTGCGCGTGAACTCGGGCAACACGCTCATCGGCGCCGTCAACAACTACTCGGGCGGCCGCGTCAGCGTCGCCGGCTCCACGGCCGTCGGCGTGGGCGCCTCGGTCTGCCGCTCCGGCTCGACCACCGGCTGGCACTGCGGCACCGTCCAGGCCCTCAACTCGAGCGTCACCTACTCGCAGGGCACCGTCTCGGGCCTCATCCGCACCAACGTGTGCGCGGAGCCGGGCGACTCGGGCGGCTCGCTCATCGCCGGCAACCAGGCGCAGGGTCTCACGTCCGGCGGCTCGGGCAACTGCTCGTCGGGCGGCACCACCTACTTCCAGCCCGTGAACGAGGCGCTCAGCGCCGCCGGCGTCTCGCTCATCCTCGGTGGGGGCGGCACCACCCCGCCGCCCACCGGCTGCACCGGGTACGCGTCGGGCTTCAGCGGGTCGCTGAGCAGCGGTACGTACACGTACAAGCCGAGCAGCACCGGCTTCTCGGCCGGGACGGGCACCATCCGCGGCTGCCTCGACGGCCCGACCGGTACCGACTTCGACCTGCACCTGCAGAAGCGCTCGACGAGCGGCACGTGGTCCACGGTCGCCCAGGGCATCACCAGCAGCCCGGACGAGACGGTGTCGTACTCCGGCACCTCCGGCACCTACCGCTGGGTCGTCGAGGCGTACTCGGGCTCCGGGTCCTACTCGGGCGGCTACACGCTCCCGTGACCCGTCCACCCATGAGCTGACGGCCGGAGCCTCCGTCAGGCGCGGGGCTGCCCCTCCGGGGGCGGCCCCGCGTTCTCGTCCGGGTCCCGGAGCGGCAGGCCGCTCGCGCCGCGTACGGTGTGGCCATGACGGTCGACACGACATGGTCCGGACCAGCGGCTGGACGCGGTGCGGGCGCCCACCCGGTCGCGCGCGCGGCAGCCGTCGTCGTCGCGGTGGTCGCCGCCTGGGGTGTCTGGGCGCTCTGGCGATTCTTCGTGGGGACGTACGACGGCCAGCTCGCCGACCAGCTCGCGCTCGACGGGGCCCGCACCGGCCGGCGCACCCTGTGGACGGTCGCGGAGCCGGTGCTCGACGTCGTCTCCTTCGCGTTCGTGGCGGGCGGCATCGCCGCAGCCGTGCTCGTCGCCGTGCTGCGGCGCCGGTGGGTCCTCGCGATCCAGGTGGGCACGCTCGTGGCGGGGGCGAACCTGACGACCCAGGTGGTCAAGCGTGTGCTCCTCGACCGCTCGGACCTGATCGACAAGGGCGGCTATCTCGAGAACACCCTGCCGAGCGGGCACACCACCGCGGCGGCCTCGGTGGCGGCGGCCGTCCTGCTCGTGGTGCCGCGGGGGTGGCGGCCCCTCGTCGCGCTGCTCGGCGGCGCGTACACCGCGGCGACCGGCTGGTCCACCTACGTGGGGCAGTGGCACCGGCCGTCGGACGTGATCGCGGCGGTGCTCGTGGTGCTCGCCTGGGGTGCGATCGTCTGCGCCTTCAGCTCCGGCAGCGCCCTGGACCGCCCCCGGCGCGCGGGAGACACTCTGGCGGCCCCCGGTTCCATGGCGGTCGCGGCGCTCATGATCCTCGGCGGCCTGGTGGCCGGCGCGGTCGCCGTCGGTGCGCTGGCGGCCGTCCTCGGGTACGACTGGGGACCCCTCATGGGCGGCGACCTCACCGCCTACGCGGGGGGCGTGCTCGCCACCGTCGCGGCGTCGGCCCTGGCATTCGCCGTGCTGCTCCTGCTGCGCCAGTCGACCGCCCGCCCCGTGCGGGGCACCCCGCCGAGACAGTGACCTGGTCCGACGGAGGTGCTGTCTCGGCGAGGAGGCCCCGCCGAGAGAGTGCCCGCGTCCGCTACGTGCTCGTCCGCTACTTGCTCGTGGACGTCTTGCGCTTGGCGGGGGCCTTCTTGGCCGCCGTCGAACGCGTGGTCCGCTTCTTGGCCGGGCCCGCCGCCCGCTTCTCCGCGAGCAGCTCGATGGCGCGCTCGGCGGTGATCGACTCGGGCGTCACGTCGCGGGGCAGCGTGCGGTTGGTCTCGCCGTCGGTCACGTACGGGCCGAACCGGCCGTCCTTGACGGTGATCGGCTTGCCGCTCGTCGGGTCGTCGCCGAGCTCGCGCAGCGGCGGCGCGGCGGCCGCCCGCCCGCGCTGCTTGGGCTGCGCGTAGATCGCCAGGGCCTCGTCGAGGGTGATGGTGAACATCGCCTCCTCGGACGGCAGCGTGCGCGAGTCCGTGCCCTTCTTGAGGTAGGGCCCGTAGCGTCCGTTCTGCGCAGTGATCTCGGCGCCCGTCTCCGGGTCGGTCCCCACCACGCGCGGCAGCGAGAGCAGCTGCAGCGCCTCCTCGAAGGTGATCGACTCCAGCGTCTGCGACTTGAGCAGCGACCCCGTCCGCGGCTTCGGCAGCGCGGCCAGCGCGCGCTTCTTCGCC
The DNA here is from genome assembly GCF_057158775.1 of Antribacter sp. NEAU-D49. Classification (NCBI taxonomy): domain Bacteria; kingdom Bacillati; phylum Actinomycetota; class Actinomycetes; order Micrococcales; family Promicromonosporaceae; genus Antribacter; species Antribacter sp. NEAU-D49. The sequence continues at coordinate 65,976 of NZ_JBXTSN010000022.1, forward strand.
GCCGCCGACAGGCCCGGGTCGAGCTCCGGCTCCGGCAGCACCTCCGTGACGTACGGGCCGTAGCGGCCCGCCTTCGCCACGATGGGGTGGCCGCTCTCCGGGTGGTGGCCCAGGACGCGGCCGTCGTCGGCGCCGGCGGCGAGCAGCTCGCGCGCCTTCTCGACGGTCAGCTCGTCCGGGGCGATGTCGTCGGGGACCGACGCGCGCGGCGGGGTGCCGCCCTCCTCCACCTCGGCCGCCAGGTCCTCGACGTACGGGCCGTACCGGCCCACCCGGACGCGGATCCCCTCGCCGATCGGCACGGAGTTGATGGCGGCCGCGTCGATGTCGCCCAGGTTGTCGACGAGCGCCTTGAGGCCGCCGCCGCTGTCGTCCACGCCGCGCTCGTCGGACGTGCCCGCGTTGCCCGGGCGCTCGCCGAAGTAGAACTCCTGGAGCCACGCCACGCGCTCGCGCTCGCCGGCGGCGATCTCGTCGAGGTCGGCCTCCATCGCGGCCGTGAAGTCGTAGTCGATGAGCCGGTCGAAGTGCAGCTCGAGCAGGTTGATCACCGCGAAGGCGAGCCAGGTGGGCACCAGTGCCTGCCCGCGTGAGACGACGTAGCCCCGGTCCTGGATCGTGGAGATCGTCGCCGCGTAGGTGGAGGGGCGGCCGATGCCGCGCTCCTCCAGCGCCTTGACGAGCGACGCCTCGGTGTAGCGCGCGGGCGGGTTGGTGGAGTGGCCCTCGGCGGAGAGGTCGGACGCCGTCAGCGGGTCACCCTCCGACATGCGCGGCAGGCGGGCCTCGCCCTTGCCGCCGTCGGCCGCCTCGGTCTCGTCGGTGCCCTCCTCGTACGCGGCAAGGAACCCCCGGAACGTGATCACCGTGCCCGACGCCGAGAACCCGGCCTCCGTGCCGGTCAGCTCGCCCGACGTGATCGTCGCGGCGAGCCGCACGGAGGCAGTGGAGCCCTTGGCGTCGGCCATCTGGGACGCGACGGTGCGCTTCCAGATCAGCTCGTACAGCCGGAACTGGTCGCCGCTCAGCTCGCCGGCCACCTGCGCCGGGGTGCGGAACGAGTCGCCCGCGGGGCGGATCGCCTCGTGCGCCTCCTGGGCGCCCTTGTTCTTGGACTGGTAGAGGCGCGGGGCGCCCGGCACGTACTCCGGGCCGTACAGCTCGGCAGCCTGCCGGCGGGCGGCGTCTGTGGCCTCGGAGGACAGCGACGGGCTGTCCGTACGCATGTAGGTGATGTAGCCGTTCTCGTACAGGCCCTGCGCGGTGCGCATGGTCTGGCGCGACGACATCCGCAGCTTGCGGCCCGCCTCCTGCTGCAGCGTGGAGGTGGTGAACGGTGCCGCCGGGCGGCGCGTGTACGGCTTGGTCTCCAGCGAGCGGACGCGGAACGACGCGCCGTCCAGCCCCGCGACGACGGCGCGGGCCGTGCTCTCCTCGAGCTGGGTGACGCCGGTGCGGACCTTGAGCCGCCCGCGGTCGTCGAAGTCGCGGCCGCTCGCCACCCGGTCGCCGCCGAGCTGGGTGAGGCGGGCGGAGAAGGCCGGCTCGGCCTCGTCCGACACCGCGAAGGTGCCCGTCACGTCCCAGTAGGCCGCCGGAACGAAGGCCATGCGCTCCCGCTCGCGCTCCACGACGAGGCGGGTCGCCACCGACTGGACGCGGCCGGCGGACAGGCCCTGGCGGACCTTGCGCCACAGGACGGGCGAGACCTCGTAGCCGTAGAGGCGGTCGAGGATGCGGCGGGTCTCCTGGGCGTCGACGAGGTCCTGGTCCAGCTCGCGGGTGTTCTCCAGCGCGCGGAGGATCGCTTCGCGGGTGATCTCGTGGAAGACCATCCGCTTGACCGGGACCTTGGGCTTGAGCTCCTGGATCAGGTGCCAGGCGATGGCCTCGCCCTCGCGGTCCTCGTCGGTGGCGAGGTAGAGCTCGTCGGCGTTCTTGAGCGCTCGCTTGAGCTCGGTGACCTTCTTCTTCTTGTCGGCGTAGACCTCGTAGTACGGCTCGAACCCGTTCTCCACGTCCACGGCGAACTTGCCGTAGGGCCCCTTCTTCATGTCCGTGGGCAGCTCGGACGGCTGCGGGAGGTCGCGGATGTGGCCCACGCTGGCCTCGACCTCGAAGTCGTCGCCGAGATAGCCCTGGATCTTGCGAGCCTTCGTGGGGGACTCGACGATCACGAGCTTGCGTGCCTGGGGCATCCGTTCCTGCTTCCTGGTCCTGCGGGGGGAGGGGAGGTGCCGGTCGTGGCGCCGGGGTAGTTCACGGTACGCCACCGACGTCGTCCTGCACCCTATCGGGGCGACCTGGGAGGTGCCCGGGGATTCCGCGGGCTGGTGCGGTATGTCACCCGTGCGGTCTCCGGCGTAGCCTCGGGCGCATGACCGATCCTCGCTCGTTCGCCCCCGGCCTCACCGCTGACGACCTGGCCGGCCTGGCGCCGGACCCCCGGGACGCGCCACCCGTCCGCTGGGGCGTCCTCGGGGCCGGCAACATCGCGTCGTCGTTCGCCGACGGCGTCCGCGAGTCCACCCAGGCCACCGTCGTGGCCGTCGGGTCGCGCGACCTGGCGAAGGCCGAGGCGTTCGCCACCGCGCACGCGCCCGGCGCCCGTGCGCACGGAACCTACGAGGACCTCGTGGCGGACCCCGACGTCGACGTCGTCTATGTGGCCACCCCGCACTCCCACCACCACGAGCACGCCCTGCTCGCCATCCGGGCGGGCAAGCACGTGCTCGTCGAGAAGGCGTTCACACGGAACACCGCCGAGGCCCAGGAGGTGCTGACCGCCGCCAAGGAGGCGGGCGTCTTCTGCATGGAAGCCATGTGGACGCGGTTCCTGCCTCACGTCGCCGCCCTGCGTGGCGTGATCGCGCGCGGCGAGATCGGTGAGGTGGTCACCGTCACCGCCGACTTCGACATCCAGGTCCCGTTCGACCCCGCGCACCGCCTCTTCGCCCCCGAGCTTGCCGGCGGCGCCCTTCTCGACCTGGGGATCTACCCGCTCGCGTTCGCGCACGACCTCCTCGGGGTCCCGGCGGCCGTGACGGCGGTGGGCACCCTCGCGGCGACCGGCGTGGACGACCACCTCTCCATGGTGCTGTCCTACGACTCCGGTGCGCAGGCGCTCCTGCACACCTCGACGCGTGCGCAGGGTCCCTGCACCGCCGTCGTCGTGGGTACCAAGGGCCGCATCGAGGTGGACAACTGGTTCTTCACGCCGACCGGCTTCCGCGTGGAGCGGACCGACGGCGTCACCTGGGACTACGAGGGCTTCCGCGGCGAGGGCAAGCAGTACGAGGCCGCCGAGGTGGCCCGCCGCCTCGCCGCAGGGGAGACCGAGAGCCCGCGCATCAGCTGGGCCGCCACGCTCGAGGTGATGGGTCTGCTCGACGACGTGCGCCGACAGGTGGGCGTGGTCTACCCGGGCGAGTGAGCAGTGCGTTCCGTTGTGGGTATGGCTGTGGTGCGAACTCGCCCCGGAATTCCCGCCACAGCCATACCCACAACAGCCGCCCGGGTCAGCCCTGGGGGCGGAGGGCGATGGCCATCGCCTCGAGGGCGAGCAGCGGCGCCACGTTGCCCTCCAGCCGGCGCCGGGCCACCGCGATGGCGTCCATGCGGCGCACCGTCTGCTCCGGCGTGGAGTCGGCGGCGAGGCTGCGCACGGTCTGCGCCAGCTCGGCGTTCACCAGCTCCACCTCCGCACCGAGCTGCACCACCAGCACGTCCCGGTAGAGCGACAGCAGGTCCACCATGGCGCGGTCGAGCACGTCGCGCTGATGCCGGGTCGCGCGCCGCTTCTGGTCCTCCTCCAGGGCCTTGAGCTGGGAACGCAGCTTGGGCGGCAGCGTCTCCCCCTCGCCCACGCCCAGGGAGCGCATGAGCTCCGCGCGCTCGGCGGCGTCACGCTCCTCCGTGGCGGTGCGCGCCTCCTCCTTGGCGAGGTTCACCAGCTCGTCGGCCGCGAGCACCGCGTCGCCCACGCCGCGGATGCGCCGGGCCAGGCCCAGCACGGCAGTGCGGCGCTCGCGCGCGCCGGTGTCCCGCGCGAGGCGGCGGGCCAGGCCCACGTGGCTCTGCGCGGCCCGTGCCGCGCTGAGCGCCACCGCCGGGTCGGCGCCGTCACGGCGGACGAGCAGCTCGGCGACCGCCTCCGCGGGCGGCACGCGCAGGACCACGCCGCGGCAGCGCGAGCGGATGGTGGGCAGCACGTCCTGGACGCTCGGGGCGCACAGCACCCAGACGGTGTGCGGCGGCGGCTCCTCGATGGACTTGAGCAGCACGTTGGTGGTCTGCTCCGCCATGCGGTCGGCGTCCTCGACCACGATTACGCGCCAGCGGCCCTGCGAGGGGGTGCGCACGGCGGTGCCGATGAGGTCGCGCACCTCCTTGACGGTGATGATGACCTTCTCGGTGGCGACCAGCGTCACGTCGGGGTGCGTGCCGCCCAGCGTGGTGGTGCAGGCGTGGCACCTGCCGCACCCGCCCTCCAGGCATTGGAGCGCGGCGGCGAACGCTCGCGCCGCGACCGACCGGCCCGACCCGGGCGGGCCCGTGAGCAGCCACGCGTGCGTCATCGCCGCCGGGTCCTCGACGGCGGCGCGGAGCGTGGCGACGGCCTGCTCCTGACCCACCACGTCGTCCCAGACGGTCATGCCTCCAACGCCTCCTCGACCACCGGGGTGAGCCCCAGCCGGGCGGCGACGTCCACGCGGATCTGAGCTTGCAGGTCGTCCACCGGGGCATCCGCGTCGATCACGAGCCAGCGATCGGGGTCGGCTGCCGCGCGGGCCACGAACGCGTCCCGCGTGCGGCGGTGGAAGTCGTCGCCCGCGCGCTCCAGCCGGTCGGGCGCGTCGGCGCGGCCGTCGCGGCGCGTGGCGGCCACCGCGGGGTCGAGGTCGAGCAGCACCGTGACCTGGGGCAGCAGGCCGTCGACGGCCCAGAGCGACAGGCGCTCCACCTCGTCGGCGTCGAGGGCGCGGCCACCCGCCTGGTACGCGACGGAGGAGTCGAGGTAGCGGTCGGTGACGACGATGGCGCCGCGTTCCAGCGCCGGACGGATCAGCGACGCCACGTGGTGGGCGCGGTCGGTGGCGTAGAGCAGGGCCTCGGTCCGCGGGTCCACGTCCTCGCCGTGGAGCACGGCGGCGCGAAGCTCCGCACCGAGGGCGGTGCCGCCCGGCTCGCGGGTGAGCACCACCTCGCGGCCCGTGAGCTCCGCCAGCCACTCGCCGAGCAGGCGCGACTGCGTGGACTTGCCGACGCCGTCGCCGCCCTCGAACGAGATGAAGTACCCGGGTGTGCTCACGCCGACAACCCTAGCCGTGGCGACCGACACCTCACCTGCGCGCGCGCCTCTCGCCCCGCCGTCGCACGATGGGTGCATGGAGCGCACCCCGACCAGCACCCCGGCCAGCGAGCTCACCGACGACGAGGTGTGGGACTTCCTCGCCTCCCAGCGGATCGGCCGCCTGGCCACGGCGGCCGCCGGCATCGCCGACATCTTCCCGGTGAACTTCGCCGTGGACGAGCGCTCGGTCCTGTTCCGCACCACGGCGGGCAGCAAGCTGGTGGAGCTCACGATCAACAGCGAGGTCGCCTTCGAGGCCGACCAGATCGACGACGAGACGGCGGTGAGCGTCGTGCTGCGCGGGCTCGCCCAGATGGTCCAGCTGGACGAGGAGGTGCTGCGGGCCGAGCGGCTCCTCCCGAGCACCTTCACCGGCGAAGACGACAAGGACATCTGGGTCCGCATCACCCCCATGGCGATCCGGGGCCGCCGCCTGACCCGCGGCTGACGGCCGCGCTCCCGGCACCTCTCCACCCGGCCCGACGACGGGGCCGCACCTCTCGTACGAGGGGTACGGCGCCGCCGTCGGCCGGGTTGTTGTGCGCGCGAATAGCTCGGATGTCGGTGAATTTCTACCCCGCAATGCTTATTGTCTGGAATGCGTCTCCTGGCTAGGCTCGCTGCGTTCACCGCCCGATCTGACTGTGCCCCGCAGCTACCCCGAAGGAGCCGCGAGCGATGAAGATCCTGCTTCTGGCCTCGGCATTCAACGGCCTCACCCAGCGCGTCTGGTGCGCCCTCCGCGAGGAGGGGCACGACGTCGGCGTCGAGCTGGCGCCCGCGTTCCCCGGACCCGCCACGCTGACCGCAGCCGTCGAGAAGGCCGACCCGGACCTGATCCTCTGCCCGTTCCTCAAGCACCGGGTGCCCGCCGAGGTGTACGAGCGCTGGACCACCGTCGTGATCCACCCGGGGCCCGTGGGCGACCGCGGCCCGTCGGCCCTCGACCACGCGATCCTCTCCGGGCGGACCCGCTGGGGCGTGACCGCGCTGTCCGCCGTCGAGGAGCTGGACGCCGGGCCGGTCTGGGCCACCTCCGTGTTCGACCTCCCGGCCGAGCCGGTGTCGAAGAGCGCTCTGTACAACAGCCGGGTGGCAGACGCGGCGATGGCCTGCGTGCGGGAGGTCCTGCGCAAGGTCGCCGAGGGTCTGGGACCCGTGCCCGCCGACGAGCACCCGCGCGTCGTCGAGGGCACGGGCGAGCTGCCGCTCCTGCGCCGGGCCCAGTTCCGGCTCGACTGGACGCTGCCCGCCGCGGAGCTCGCCCGGCGGGTCGCCGCGGCGGACGGCGCGCCCGGCGCGCCCGTCGAGGTCCACGGCCGGTCCGTCTGCCTGTTCGATGCGGTGGCCACCGACGACGACCACGGCGCCGCCCCGGGCGCCGTCGTGGGGCGCAACCTCGACGCCGTCGCGATCGCCACCGGCCGAGGCACGCTCTGGGTGGGGCAGGCCGCCGAGCTCGGCGACACCCGGCGGGGTCCCAAGCTGCCGGCGGCGGCCGTCGTCGACGCGCGGGAGGCTCCGTTCCGGAAGGTGCCCGACGCCCTCGCCGAGACCAGCTACGTCCGTGACGGCGACATCGGCTACCTCACGATGCGGTCCTACAACGGCGCCATGTACACGGAGCAGTGCCGTCGGCTGGCCACAGCCGTGGAGAAGGCCCTCACCGAGGACACGCGCGTGCTCGTCCTGCGCGGCACGGAGCACACCTTCTCCAACGGGATCCACCTCGGCGTGATCGACGCCGCCCCGGACCCCGCCGCGGAGGCCTGGGACAACATCTGCGCGATCGACGAGCTCTGCCTCGCGATCGCCACCGCGGAGCAGCTGACCGTGGCCGCCTTCACCGCGAACGCCGGAGCGGGCGGCGTGATGGCCGGGCTCTGCGCGGACGTGACGCTCGCCCGGGACGGCGTGGTGCTCAACCCCTACTACGACATGGGCATCTTCGGCTCGGAGCTCCACACGTGGAGCGTCGCCGGGCGGGTCGGCTCGCGCAGGGCGGAGCGGCTGCTGAGCCGCAAGCTGCCCATCTCGGTCGCGGAGGCGGCCCGGATCGGTCTCGTCAGCGCGGTCGGACCCCGCGAGTGGGGCGCCTTCTCGGAGTGGCTGACCGCGGCCGCCCAGGGTTACGACGAGCCCGCGACCCTGGGCTGGATGCTGGCGCAGAAGGCGGAGCGCCGGGCGCGCTCGAGGCCGCTGTCGTACTACCAGACCATCGAGCTCGCCGAGATGGCGCGCGACTTCTTCGACGACCGCAACGGGTTCGCCGCCCAGCGCCGGGCGTTCCTCCGCCGGACGCCTCCCTCGGAGACCCCCGCCCGGCTGCGGTTCGCCTGAGCCTGCGCGTGCAAGGGGCGCCGACGTCGGCACACTCTCCGGGTGAGGGCGCCAGCCCTCGTGCGTTCGACCGACGGGTGAAAGGATCGCCTCATGATGCGACGTACGGGACCCGGCCTGTTTCTCGGCCTCGGTGCAGCGGTGGCGCTCGTCGTGCTCACCGGCTGCGCGCAGCAGGTGGACACCCCGGGGGGTGACGGGAGTCCGTCGGCGTCGCCCGAGGCGAGCACCGGGGTGGGCGACGAGGCGTCGCCGGACCCGGCCGCGTCGTCGTCGGGCGCCGCAGGGCTCGTCGAGGCCTCGGGGATGGCGCTCGAGCCCGGAGCCTCCGGCCGCGGCCTGCCCGACGGCGTGCCCGGCTCCATGGACTCCCCGGCGGGAGTGGCCTGGTCGCCCGAGGAGGGGCTGCTCTACGTGGTGACCTACGGCTCGAGCTCGTGCCCCTCGCTCGCCGAGCCGGAGGCCACAGCCGACGGCGGCACCGTGACGGTGAGCCTGCTGCCGCCCAAGGACGGCATGTGCACCATGGACTGGGCGCCGACCACGACGGTGGTCGCCGTGCCGGCGGGCACCGACGAGGCCGCGCCTCTCAGCGTGGTGCTCGGTACGCACGGGACGGTCGAGCTGGCGCCGCGGGCGACGGCCGGCGAGGCCGGGGAAGCGGCGTGGGTCGGCCTGTCGTGACGGTGGTGTGTCTATTCAGGGAACCGTCAAGAACTGCCGGGTGAGTACCGATAGGTTGTGCGGGTGATTCGCCCCGCTCGTCGTTCACCCGCGGCCGTCGTCTCCTGCGTCGTCGTGGCCACCGTGCTGCTCCTCGCCGCGTGCGCGGCGCCTCCCAAGGTGCAGACGACGCTCGCGGAGCCCGGGACCGCTGTCGGCTCGGCCGACCCTGGCGCCGTGGAGGCCGGGGCGGCCGCGGGGGCGCCCGCCGGGTTCGAGGCGTACTACGGCCAGCTGCTCGAGTGGACCGACTGCGGCAGCGGGTTCCAGTGCGCCACGGCGGAGGCGCCGCTCTCCTGGCAGGACGCCGCGTCGGGCACCATCGAGGTGGCGCTCAAGAAGGCCCCCGCCCAAGGGCGCAAGGTGGGGTCGCTGCTCATCAACCCGGGTGGGCCGGGCGGCTCGGGCATCGAGCTGGTCGAGGGCGTCGACCGGTTCGGGGACCGGCTGCGCGACGGGTTCGACATCGTGGGGTTCGACCCGCGGGGCGTCGGCGAGTCCACCCCGGTGGTCTGCCTGGACGACAAGGAGCTCGACAGGTACCTCACCGCCTCGTACCCGCAGGACGACGAGGGCCTCGAGGAGATGGCGCAGAGCGTCCGTGAGTTCGGCGCGGCCTGCGCCCAGAACACCGGCGCGCTCCTCGGCACCGTCGACACGCAGAGCGTCGCCCGCGACCTCGACATGCTGCGAGCCGTGCTCGGCGACGCGAAGCTGAACTACCTCGGCTACTCCTACGGCACCGACCTGGGTGCCACGTACGCGGGCCTCTTCCCCGACCGCGTGGGCCGGCTCGTGCTCGACGGCGCCGTGGACGTCACCCTCAGCTCCGACCAGGTGGCGGAGGAGCAGGCCGTCGGCTTCGAGAACGCGCTGCGCGCCTACGTGGCCGACTGCCAGGACGGACCGAACTGCCCGCTGGGCGGCAACGTCGACACCGGCCTGCGGCAGGTGCGCGCGCTGCTCGACGACGCCCTCGACAACCCGATCCCCACGTCCGGCGACCGCGAGGTCACCCAGACGCTCGCCTTCTACGGCATCGCGGTGACGCTCTACGACGAGGCCAACTGGGCGATCCTCACGGAGGCCTTCACCGAGGTCTTCCAGGAGGGCACCGGCGACACGCTCCTGTACCTCGCGGACTTCTACAACGACCGCAACGCCGACGGCACCTTCAAGTCCAACTCCACGGAGGTCTTCAAGGCCGTGGGCTGCCTCGACGGCAGGGCCGAGGAGGACCTCGACGAGATGCGGGACCTCGCCGAGCACATCGAGCAGGTGGCGCCCACGGTGGGACCGTTCTTCGCGTACTCGGGCCTCTCCTGCGCCGACTGGCCCTTCCCGCCCGTCGAGGACGCGTACGACGTGTCGGCGCCCGGCGCCGCGCCCATCGTCGTGATCGGCACCACGAACGACCCGGCCACCCCGTACAAGTGGGCCGAAGGGCTGGCGTCCACCCTCCAGTCGGGCGTGCTCGTCACGTACGAGGGCGAGGGGCACACCGCCTACGGGCGTTCCAACGCATGCATCTCCGAGGCCGTGGAGGACTACCTGGTCGAGGGCACCGTGCCCCGGGACGGGCTCACCTGCTGACGCGCGGGGTGCTGGGCGGTCCGGGGTGCCGGCCGGTGTGACCGGGGCCGCAGGTTTCGCTTTGGAGTCTGGGCCAGGTGTTGGGTACAGTTGGGGCGCTCCACTGAGCCACGCGGTCACGCGAGGTGCACGTTGGGCGCGCCGCCTTAGCTCAGTCGGTAGAGCGTCTCACTCGTAATGAGAAGGTCGTGGGTTCGATTCCCACAGGCGGCTCCGTACAGAAACCCCGCTCCACCAGGGAAGTTGTCCCCGGTCGAGCGGGGTTTCTGCTGTCTCACGCCCCGGGAGCGCCGACCAGGCAGTTGTTCCCTGTCCCGGTCTGGGACGGAGAGCAGGTGCCTGGTCGGCGGCCTCCTCCGGCGGGCAAGATGGTCAAACCGGCTGGAATCGATAGCGGCCGCTCGTCGGGATACCTGATCATGTGCGCATGACCGATGAGGGTGCGACGTATTCGATCTCGCTGCGGCTGCAGCGAGTGACCACCGAGGAGTGCTTCGTCACGGTTCCCGTGACGGACGCCGTGATGCAGGACGAGCCCCATGCCGACGGCAGTTGGCACCTCGATCTGGAGAAGCTCTGGGCCGAGGCGATCAGGCTGGGCGAGGTGCAGGGCGGCTGGCGGGTGGAGGAGCGACAGACTGCCCCGCACCCGGTCCAGACGGCCCCCGGGCCACCCGCCGCGAACTAGTTTCCCGGCTCCTCGCCAGCCTGGCCCGTGTGATCGGTAGTTTGGGGGGGGGGGGGGGGGGGGGGGCGGCGTCCCACCCCCCCCCCCC
>NZ_JBXTSN010000022.1:76770-92887 GCF_057158775.1 Antribacter sp. NEAU-D49
GGCTCCGCGCCAGCCTGGCCGGGGTGATGGGTTGTTGGGTGGGTGATCGGCAGTTCGAACTGCCGAACACGCACCGAACTACCGATCACACGGGGGCGCGCGCCGGCGGGACGGCGCGTCCCGGCTAGATCTCCTTCGCTCCCACCACCTGGCCGAACAGCTCGCCCGTGATCGTGAAGCCCATCCGCCGGTAGAAGTCTCCCGGGCCGCCCTCGCCCGGCACCCAGAGCACGGTGATGCGGGACTGCCCGCGTCGCCGGGCCTCGGCGGCGACCTCCTCGACGGCGAAGCGGCCGACGCCGCGGCCCTGCGACTCGGCGGCGACGAGGAGCCGCCAGATGCCGCACTGGAGCTCTTCGATCTCGTGGTACGGCTCGAAGTTGGCCATCACGAAGCCGACCACCGTGTCGCCGTCGTACACCAGCCGGGGCCACGCGGAGGGCGACACGTAGGCGTGTGCCAGGGAGTCCGCGACGGACGCCACAAAGGTGTCCTGACCTGGCCCCACCTCGAGCCGCAACGCCTCGCTGATGTTGTCCGGGGTCAGCTCCGCGAGCCGGAAGGAGGCCATGCTCGCGATGCTAGCGAGTGGGTCCGACAGTTCCGAGGGGTGCTGCGCCGTCTGACAGGATGCGGCCATGCATCCCACCCGGCGCCCCCACGACCGTGCCGTCCGGATCCGAGCGGCCGCGGCCGCGGCCCTGACGGTCGCCGCGGGTCTCGGCGTCCGGGCGGTCCTCGGGGGCGACGTCGCCAAGTACGCGGGGGACGCGCTGTACACGGTGCTTCTCGTCTGGCTGGTCCTCCTGGCGTTCCCTCGCACGCGCCCGCTGGTGGCGGCCGCCGCGGCCCTGGCGGTCAGCGTCGCCGTCGAGCTGTTCCAGCTCACGGGCGTGCCGGCGGCACTCTCGGACAACCTGCTGGCCCGGCTCGTCCTGGGATCCACGTTCAACCCGCCGGACCTGCCCTGGTACGCCGTGGGTGCGCTGGCCGGGTGGGGTCTCGCGGTGCTGCTCGTGAGCCGAACCTCACGTCCGTCGGCCTCGGAGGGCGAGGGCGTCCCGGCATAGGGTCGACGCGTGTCGTCCGCCCTGCTCACCGCCGCCGCTGCGGCGGGCCTGGTGCTCGACGACGCGCAGGCGGCGGCCGCGGCCCGGCTCGACGCGGTCCTCGACCGGCTCGCCTCCGACCGGCTCGCCTCCGACCCGCACGCCCCGGCGCGCGGCGTCTATCTCTGGGGACCGGTGGGGCGCGGCAAGACCTGGCTGCTCGACCGGTTCCATGCCGCCGCGCCTGTGGCCCGGAGGCGCTTCCACTTCCACGACTTCTTCCGTGCCCTGCATGCCGAGGTCCACGCGCACCGTGGGGACCCGCACGCCGTGGACGGCGCCCTGGACGCCCTGCTCGGCGACAGCCGGCTGGTCTCGTTCGACGAGCTCCACCTGCACGACGCCGGCGACACCATGCTGCTCACCCGGGCTCTCCGCGCGCTCACGGCGCGGGGCGTGACGCTGGTGGCGACGTCGAACTACCCGCCTGACGGTCTCCTGCCCGACCCGCTGTTCCACCACCTCGCCGAGCCGCTGATCGCTCTGGTCCGGGCCGAGCTCGACGTCCTGGCCGTGGACGGCCCGGTGGACTACCGCACCCTCCCCGTGCCGGACCGGCCTGCTCGCGGGTTCCTCGCAGGCCGGGTCCTGGTGCCGGGCTCGGCGGACCAGCTCGTCCGCTCGGGGCTCGAGCGGCCCCAGCCGGAGGAGTCGGCGTTGGTCCCCGTGGAGCCGGCGCGCCCGGGCCGGGTGCGCCGTTCGGTCCCCGCCCTGCGGGCGGCGGGTGACGAGGTGTGGTTCGACTTCCGCGAGCTGTGCGGCGCCCCCGTGTCGGCCCTCGACCTGCTCGCCCTCGCGGAACGCTTCGGCTCGTGGGTGGTGTCCGACGTCGTCCCGCTCGCCCGCTGCTCGCCGGACGTGGCCCAGCGCTTCGTCCACCTGGTCGACGTGCTGCACGACCGGGACGTCCCGCTGACGCTCCTGGCGGCGGCGCCGCTCGACGTCGTCCTCGACCGCGACCCGGCGCCGCGGGACCTGGCCCGTACGGCCAGCCGGCTGGCCCAGCTCCCGGTCCTCGCCCGGTAGGAGCCCGCCGTCCCGCGCCGGCCCCCCGCCGCCGGACTCATCCCGCGGCCTCGCCCGCGACCGCGAGGTCGGCGACCAGCGCCGCGAGGGCGGACTCCCGGTCGGTCTGCTCGCGGAGCCGCAGCAGCGCCGACGGGTGCGTCGTGAGCACCACGCCCGGCGCGTAGCCGTCGTCCGGTGCGGAGCCCGGCACGGCCTCGCCGTCGAGCACCCGGCCCCGCTCGGCACCGATCCGGACGGTCCGCCCCAGCACGGCCCGCCCCGCGGTCGCTCCCAGCGCGACGACGACGCGCGGCCGCACCACCGCCAGCTCGGCGGCGAGCCACGGGAGGCACGCCCGCACGTGGGCCACGTCCGGCGTCTTGTGGAGGCGCCGCTTGCCGCGCTGCTCGAACCGGAAGTGCTTCACCGCGTTGGTGACGTACACGTCGTCGGGGGACAGGCCCGCGGCGTCGAGCGCCTCCCCGAGCACCCGTCCCGCAGGACCGACGAACGGCTCGCCCTCCAGGTCCTCGCGGTCGCCGGGCTGCTCCCCGACGAGGGCGAGCCGCGCGTCGGGCGGACCCGCGGAGAACACGACCTGCGTGGCGTCGGCCCAGAGCTCGCAGCCACGGCAGGCGTGCGCCGCCTCCGTGAGCCGCGCCACGTCGGCGTCGGGCGGCACCCACTCCTGGGCGCCCGGCCTGCTGGTCCGGTCGGCCGGCACGCGCACCACCTCCTCGTCCCACCATGGCCCGGGCCGCTGTCACCGGCACACGGACGCCCCGGACGGCTAATCTCGTGTCCCATGTGGAGCTTCGGCAAGCGCAAGCCTGTGACCTACCTGCTGGGTGAACCCGTGGAGGACTACCCCGCGATCGCTCCGGAGGTGCTGCGCGGGCGCCCGCTGCGCATCACCGAGATCGGCGAGCCGGTGCTCCACACGCCGACGCGCCGTGTCACAGAGTTCTCCACGCCTGAGCTGGCCCGGCTCATCGACGACATGTTCACCACCATGGAGGTGGCGGAGGGCGTCGGCCTCGCGGCCACCCAGGTGGGTTCCGACCTGCGGGTCTTCGTCTACGACCTCACGGACGAGAACGGCGACCGGCACGTGGGCCACGTGGTCAACCCCGAGCTCGAGGTGGACCTCGAGGCCGAGCCCGAGGTCGAGGACGAGGGCTGCCTCTCCGTGCCGGGCGCCTACGAGCCGCTGGAGCGGCCGGGCGGCGCGACGGTGCGGGGCGTGGACCAGCACGGCGGGCCCCTCCAGCTCACGGCCACCGGCTACCTCGCCCGGTGCTTCATCCACGAGACGCAGCACCTCGACGGCCTGCTCTACTGGGACCACCTGAGCCCCGAGCTCCAGCAGGACGCGCTGCGCCAGCGTGACGAGAACCGGGCCGACATCCTCGCAGGCCGCCGGGAGATCGCCATCGAGCTGGAGATGACGCCCGCGGAGTACCCCGAGCAGCCCCCGGGCAAGTAGGCCTCGGGGCCGAGACAGTGCCCTCGTCGGACGAGCTCACTGTCTCGGCATTGCCGGGATCCACTCCGCGACGGCCCGCGCGACGTCGTCGTCCTGGCCGCGCAGGTCGTGGGCCCCGGGCAGGTGCACGGTGGACACCGGGCCACGGATGGCCGCGGTGTGCCGCGCCAGCTCGTCGGGGGTGCCGAACGGGTCGGTGGTGCCGGAGACGAACAGCACCGGCACGTCCAGCCGGGGGAAGTGGTCGACACGCAGCTTCTCCGGCTTGCCCGGAGGGTGCAGCGGGTAGCTGAGGAGCACGAGCCCGGCGGCCGGGAGCCCTTCCGCGACGGCGAGGGAACACATGCGCCCGCCGTAGGACCTGCCGCCGAGGAGAAGCCCGCCCGGCTCGACGCCGAGCTCGGCCGCCCAGGCGGTCGCGTGCTCCACGAGGTGGGCGACCGCGACTGCCGGGCGGTCGGGCATCCGCTTCCCCGCGATCCGGTACGGGAAGTCCAGGCGGAGCACCGGGACCGCAGGTTCCAGCTTCGCCAGGGCCTTCTCCACGGCCACGAGGGTGTGGTGGTCCCGCGCGGCGCCGGCGCCGGGCGTCAGCACCAGGCCGACGGGGCGGCGTCGCTCGGGGGCGGTCATGCTCCCAGTCTCGCCGCGCGGCGTCGTTACTGCGCCCGGACCCGGGCGATGAGCAGCCAGCCGCCGGCCGACACGAGCAGCCCGCTGAACAGGACGGCGAGCCAGCCGAGGCCGGCAGCCATCGGGTCGTCGTCCGCCACGGACACCGGCGGCGGCTGGTTCTTGTCGGCGTGGATCGCCGCCAGCGGCGACGTCGCGCTCGGTGACGGGGAGGGCGTCGGCGACGGGGTGTCGGACGGGGTGGGGCTCGGCGTGTCCGACGGCGTGGGGCTGGGTGCCGGGGCGGGCCTCGGGGCGGCCTTGGTGGGGGTGGGGGACGGCGCGGGCTCCGGGGCCGGCGGCGCGGGTGCGGGCGGGGCAGGCTCGGCCGGGGCGGGAGCAGGCGGCTCGGGTGTGGGCTGTGGATCCTGCTTCTCCGGCTTGAAGCACTTGGCGTGCTGGGCCCACCCTTGCCACGACCCGGCATCCTCTACCCACACGTTGGTGACGCAGTACCCATCGGGATAGTCGGACTTCGCCTCGTCGAAGGCGACGAACATCTCGTTGCGTCCGCTGCCCGGGACCTCGTCCCGGTAGTTCGCGAGCCAGTTGAAGTTGCTGTCGAACACGGTGTACGTGAGGTCGACCCGCTGGTTGTCCGAGACGAACCGCACCCCGTCGGCGGTGACCTCGACGATCCGGTCGTCAGCCGCTGCGGGCGCCGCCGGCAGGGCCACGGCGAGCACGCTCGCGAGCAGCGCGGCACTCAGGGTGGCCCACCTGCGCGGCCGGCCGGCCGCTGCGGTGGACAGGCGTGCGACCTGCGGCGACGGCGCGACGGATCGCTTCACGATTCCTCCGGTGGTGCGGCCGGCGCCGGCCGGCGGGATGGCTCGGGACGGTCCTGGCCCCTAGGGCCAGGACCGCGGTGGCCAGATCCTACCGGCGGCCCGCCGCCGGTCTGTTCGCCCGAGCACCCTGCGGGATCGTTATCACCCGTCGGCGCGCACCACGGTCACCGGGCAGTGCGCATACTCGAGCGCCTGCCGGCTGGTGGACCCGAGCATCAGGCGGTCGAAGCCGCCGAGCCCGCGGTTGCCGACGACGAGCCGTTCCGCGCCCCGCGACGCGTCCACCAGGCTCCCGGTGGCCGGGCCGTGCACGACCCGTCGGGCGATACGGTCCGCCGGCAGCCCGAGGCCTGCCTGCGCCACCGCCGCGTCGAGCGCGCCGGCGGCGAACCGCTCGTACTCGTCGATGGGCGGGGCCCAGCCCCAGGAACCGGGGAGAGGCGCCAGCGTGGTGATCTGCCAGGCGAAGACCGCGTCCAGGACGCCGCCCAGCCGGCCGGCCACCTCGGCGGCGTGCCGCAGCGCCGCGACGCTGGGGGCCGACGTGTCGACACCGACGACGACCCGGGGTGGGCCCGCGTCGGCGGGGGAGGTGTCTTCCGGCGAGGCGGCCGACTCGGGGGTGACCCCCGCCCCCGGTGAGATGTCGCCGGAGGGCGAGCGCCCGGCGTCGGGCACCTCCGTGCGGCGTACGACCGTGACGGGGCTCGTGGCGTTCTCCACGATCCCCGACGACGTGGAACCGAGGACGAGGCGTCCTACGCGACCGAGGCTGCGCCGCCCCAGGACGAGCATGTCGGCGCCCTCCTGGGCGGCCAGCAGGGCTTCCGTCGCGGGGCCCTCGACGAGCTGGATCTGGGCCGCGACGTCGACCCCCGTGCGCGCCAGCGCCAGGTCGAGCTGCGTCAGGCACTCGTCGTGCTTGCGCTCGGAGGCCTGCTCGAACTGGGCCGGCTCGGTGGCGCGCGAGCCGGGCTTCCAGGCCATGACCGCGGTCATGGGGACCCCTCGCGAGGCGGCCTCCCGAAGGGCCCAGTCCAGCGCCTGGTCGGACTCGGCCGAACCGTTCACACCGACGACGATGCCGTGCATGTGCTCCACCTGCCTTCTGCTCCGGGGCAAGCCCGCGACGCTCTGCGAGGGCCTCCTGCCGCATCGTAGGCGTGGCCGCGACCGCTGACGGTGCGAGCCGCCCGCTGTCCCTGCCGTGCCGGGTTCAGAACCTGGGCCCGTCGTCGCCGTGCAGCAGGTTCCGGATGGGCCTCGTCACCACGTCCACCCGGTCGACGAGGTCGGCGGGACCGGTCACCACGAGGGCCCGGTCGGCTGCCGAGGTGTACAGGGCGGTCACTCCACGGACGGTGACGCGCAGGCACTGCTGAGCCGTGCCGTCGACGACGAACTCCTCGGACTCGCACGGCACCTCGTCCACCTCGGCGACGATGGCGCGCATGGCGCTGCGGTAGTCCTGGTAGGCCTCGGCGAAGTCGGCGGGGTCGGGGGTGTCGGTGTCGACGTCCGCGTGCAGGGGCGCGGCCAGCGCACCGCTGCACGCTGCACGCACGATGTCTTCCACCTGCGCCTCGGTGGCCGGGACGCGCAGCGTCTCGACCTCCAGCGCCTCGCCGGCGAACGTGCGGTAAGCGCGCAGGAAGCGCTCCTCAGTGGGGTCCTGGCCGTCGGCGACGCCCGTGACCGTCTCCTCCTCGAGGTCCAGGCCCCACGTGAGCGGGTCGTGGACCTCACCGACCACTCCGGAGAAACGGGCGAAGCGCGCGACGATCTGCTCCCAGGACTCGGGGGACTCCTCCGGCATGCCACCTCCCCGGGTGCCGACGGGCACGGACGCTCCGTGCGAGCGCCCGTTCGGGTCTGGCACGAGCCTGCCTTGTACGGCGCCCTCGGTCAACGACCGGCGCGCGGATTGTCACGCCCCTGGCGAACATGGGCATCACTCGGCCCATGGGCGCGTTCTGAGCGCATAGAGTCGATGCGGTCAGGCCTGGTACGCCGGATACAGACGCCGGTGAAGGTAACGCCGCTCGTGAGGGAGCGCACATGTTCGAGAGATTTACGGATCGAGCCCGTCGGGTCGTCGTCCTCGCCCAGGAAGAGGCGCGGATGCTCAACCACAACTACATCGGTACCGAGCACATCCTCCTCGGCCTCATCCACGAGGGCGAGGGCGTGGCCGCCAAGGCCCTGGAGTCGCTCGGCATCTCGCTGGACGGCGTGCGTACGCAGGTCACCGAGATCATCGGTGAGGGCCAGCAGGCCCCCAGCGGTCACATCCCGTTCACGCCGCGCGCCA
Organism: Antribacter sp. NEAU-D49; assembly: GCF_057158775.1. Taxonomy (NCBI): domain Bacteria; kingdom Bacillati; phylum Actinomycetota; class Actinomycetes; order Micrococcales; family Promicromonosporaceae; genus Antribacter; species Antribacter sp. NEAU-D49. The sequence continues at coordinate 84,148 of NZ_JBXTSN010000022.1, forward strand.
AGAAGGTCCTGGAGCTGTCGCTCCGCGAGGCGCTGCAGCTGGGGCACAACTACATCGGCACCGAGCACATCCTCCTCGGCCTCATCCGTGAGGGCGAGGGCGTCGCCGCTCAGGTGCTCACCAAGATGGGCGCCGACCTGAACAAGGTGCGCCAGCAGGTGATCCAGCTCCTGTCCGGTTACCAGGGCAAGGAGCCCGTCGCCACGGGCGGTCCGCAGGAGGGCCAGCCTGCCGGCTCGGCCGTGCTCGACCAGTTCGGCCGGAACCTCACCCAGGCCGCCCGCGAGGGCAAGCTCGACCCGGTCATCGGGCGCACGCAGGAGATCGAGCGGGTCATGCAGGTCCTGTCCCGCCGCACCAAGAACAACCCGGTGCTGATCGGCGAGCCCGGCGTCGGCAAGACGGCCGTCGTGGAGGGCCTCGCCCAGGACATCGTCCGTGGCGACGTCCCCGAGACGCTCAAGGACAAGCAGCTGTACACGCTGGACCTGGGCGCGCTCGTGGCCGGCTCGCGCTACCGCGGTGACTTCGAGGAGCGCCTCAAGAAGGTGCTCAAGGAGATCCGCACCCGCGGCGACATCATCCTGTTCATCGACGAGATTCACACCCTCGTCGGGGCGGGCGCCGCTGAGGGCGCGATCGACGCCGCGTCGATCCTCAAGCCGATGCTGGCTCGTGGCGAGCTGCAGACGATCGGTGCCACCACGCTCGACGAGTACCGCAAGTACGTCGAGAAGGACCCGGCCCTGGAGCGCCGCTTCCAGCCGATCCAGGTGGCCGAGCCGTCGCTCGAGCACGCCATCGAGATCCTCAAGGGCCTGCGCGACCGCTACGAGGCGCACCACCGCGTGTCCATCACGGACACGGCGCTGGTCTCCGCGGCCACGCTCGCCGACCGGTACATCAACGACCGGTTCCTCCCCGACAAGGCGATCGACCTGATCGACGAGGCCGGGGCGCGCCTGCGGATCCGCCGCATGACGGCGCCGCCGGAGCTCAAGGTCCTGGACGAGCGCATCGCCGAGGCGCGGCGCGAGAAGGAGTCCGCGATCGACGAGCAGGACTTCGAGAAGGCCGCCGGCCTGCGTGACAAGGAGAAGCAGCTCACGCAGCTCCGCGCGGACAAGGAGAAGGCCTGGAAGTCGGGTGACCTCGACTCCGTCGCCGAGGTGGACGAGGAGCTCATCGCCGAGGTGCTGGCGATGTCCACGGGTATCCCGGTCATCAAGCTCACCGAGGAGGAGTCCTCGCGGCTGCTCCACATGGAGGAGGAGCTGCACAAGCGCGTCGTCGGTCAGGAGACCGCGATCAAGGCGCTCTCGCAGGCCATCCGCCGTACGCGGGCCGGGCTCAAGGACCCGAAGCGCCCCGGTGGGTCGTTCATCTTCGCGGGCCCCACGGGCGTCGGCAAGACCGAGCTGGCCAAGGCGCTCGCCGAGTTCCTCTTCGGGGACGAGGACGCGCTGATCCAGCTCGACATGTCGGAGTTCTCCGAGAAGCACACGGTCTCGCGGCTGTTCGGCTCGCCTCCCGGCTACGTCGGCTACGACGAGGGTGGCCAGCTCACCGAGAAGGTGCGGCGCAAGCCGTTCTCCGTGGTCCTGTTCGACGAGGTGGAGAAGGCGCACGCCGACATCTTCAACTCGCTGCTGCAGGTCCTCGAGGACGGTCGCCTGACCGACTCGCAGGGCCGGGTGGTCGACTTCAAGAACACCGTCATCATCATGACCACGAACCTCGGCACGCGGGACATCGCCAAGGGCCTCCAGACCGGCTTCAACGCCGGCGGCGACCTGGTGACGTCGTACGAGCGCATGAAGGCGAAGGTCAACGACGAGCTCAAGCAGCACTTCCGGCCTGAGTTCCTCAACCGTGTCGACGACACGGTGGTCTTCCCGCAGCTCTCCCAGGACGAGATCATCCAGATCGTCGACCTGGAGATCGCGAAGCTGGACAAGCGTCTCCGCGACAAGGACATGGGCATCGAGCTCACGACCGCCGCGAAGAAGCTGCTCGCCGAGAAGGGCTACGACCCGGTCCTCGGTGCGCGCCCCCTCAAGCGGGCGATCCAGCGCGAGATCGAGGACGTGCTGAGCGAGAAGATCCTGTTCGGCGACCTGAAGCCGGGTCAGCTGGTCGTGATCGACGGCGAGGGCGAGGGCATCCTCGGCGAGTTCAAGATCAAGGGCGTGCCGAAGCCCGACTACGGCCACGCGGCCGAGCCGCAGTCGGTCCCGGCCGGCGCAGGTCTCGCCCCGCGCGACGCCACCCCGCCCACGGGCGAGCTGGCTGCGGGCGCGTAGTCCGCGGCTCCGGGCCCCCACCGGGGTGTCCGACGACGAAAGGGGTCACCTCCCGCACGGGAGGTGACCCCTTTCGTCGTGGCACGGCTCGGGCGTCCCGCCGAGACAGTGCCTCCGTCGGTGGCACCATGGCCGCATGGCTTCAGCGAAGAGCATCCTGTTCATCGGCGGCAGCGGCATCATCAGCGCGGCGAGCGTCGCCCGGGCGGTCACGCTCGGGCACCGAGTGACGGTGCTGAACCGTGGTCGCTCCACGGTCCGGCCTCTCCCCGACGAGGTGGAGACCCTGGTCGCCGACGCGGGCGACGGCGAGGCGGTGGCCGCGGCCCTGGGTGGGCGGGAGTTCGACGTCGTGGCACAGTTCCGGGCGTTCACTCCCGACCACGTGGCGCGCGACGTGGCGCAGTTCTCGGGCCGGACCGGGCAGTACGTGTTCATCTCCTCCGCGTCCGCGTACCAGACGCCCCCGGCGCGCCTGCCGGTGACCGAGTCGACGCCGCTGCACAACCCGTTCTGGCAGTACTCGCGCGACAAGATCGCCTGCGAGGACGTGCTGGTCCGCGAGCTGCGCGAGAACGGCTTTCCCGCCACGATCGTGCGCCCGTCGCACACGTACGACCGCACGCTGCTGCCGACCACCGGCGCGTGGACCGACGTGGCGCGGATGCGGGCGGGCCGGCCCGTCGTGGTGCACGGTGACGGCACCTCGCTGTGGACGCTGACGCACACCGATGACTTCGCCGTCGGCTTCGTGGGGCTGCTCGGCAACCCGTTCGCCGTGGGCGACCTGTTCCACATCACGGGCACGCACGCGCCCACGTGGGACCAGATCTACCGCTGGCTCGGCGCGGCGGCGGGCGTCCCGGAGCCGGAGCTGGTGCACGTCGCGTCGGAGACGATCGCCCGCGTGCTGCCCGACGTCGGCCCGGGCCTGCTGGGCGACAAGGCGCACTCGATGGTGTTCGACGCGGCGAAGGTGAAGGCGCTGGTGCCCGAGTTCGGGACCACCATCACGTACGACCAGGGCGCGGTGGAGCAGCTCGAGTGGTTCGACGCGCACCCCGAGGCGCAGGTGGTCGACCCGGAGCTCGACGCGGGCTTCGACCGGCTGGTGGCGCACGCGCGAGCGCTCTGAGCCCCCCGTCCGGTGTGGGTATGGCTGTGGGGGGGGGGGCCCCCCCCGCTGCACCCCCCCCCCCAACCCCCCCCGGCCGGCGGGCCCCCCCGCCCCCCGGGGGGGGGGTGGGGGTGGGGGGGGGCGCCCCCCCCCCCCCCCCCCCCCCCCACAGCCATACCCACACGGAGAGGCGGGGCGGTCAGGCGGGCGGCGGCGCCGTGGACTCCCGGACCACCAGCTCGCTCGCGAGCGACAGCCGGCGCACCTGAGGCTCCCGCCCGCGCACCAGGTCGAGGAGGATGCGGGTCGCCGCCGATCCCATCTCGGCCAGCGGCTGCCGCACGGTCGTCAGGGCGGGACCCACCCAGCTCACGAGAGGCAGGTCGTCGTACCCCACGACGGAGAGGTCCTCCGGCACCCGGAGCCCCAGCTCCCGGGCGGCGCGCAGCACGCCGAGCGCCTGCATGTCGGACCCGGCAAAGATCGCGCTGGGCCGGTCCGCCCGGGAGAGCAGGTCGTACCCGTGCTCGAACCCTGCCTCGACGTAGAAGTTGCCCGAGCGGACCAGCGTCGGGTCGAACGGGACGTGCGCCTCCTCGTGGGCCGAGCGGGCGCCGTCGACCCGCGCCCGGCTGCAGAGCATGTCCTGCGGGCCGGTGATGACGGCGATCCGCCGGTGCCCCAGCCCGAGCAGGTGCCGCACGGCGACCAGGCCGCCGTTCCAGTTGTCCGAGCCGACGGCGGCCACGTCGGCGGGCGGCTCGCCGTCGGTGTCGATGACGACGTAGGGGATGGCGCGCCGGTCGAGCTGCTGGTGCTGCGCGGGCGTGAGGTTGGCCGCCACGAGCAGGACGCCCAGCGGGGGCCGCGCAATCGTGGTGTCGAGCCACGTCTGCGGCGGGCGGTGCTTGCCGCCCAGCTCGGAGAGGATCACGCTGATCCGGGCCTGGGCCGCCGTCTCCTCCACGCCGCGGATGATCTCCATGGACCAGGCCGAGCCCAGGCGGTGGAACACCAGGTCGACGAGGCCCGTCCCCTCGGGGACCACGCCTGACCTGCGGCGCCGGTACTGGTGGCGCTCCAGCGCCTCCTCGACCCGGTCGCGCGTCCGCTGCGCCACGTCGTTGCGCCCGTTGAGCACCTTGGACACGGTGGGCACGGACACCCCGAGCTCGCGGGCGATCTCGGCGATGGTCGCGGTCCGGGCGCCCGACGACGTCACGGCCGCCGTCCGCTGCGGAGTCACCCCGCCCTGATCAGGGAGAAGAGGCGCGGCACTGGTCTCGGTCATCGTTGATCACCCTTCGCAACTTTCGCCATAGCGTACGCCCGGCGCGGCCAGGCCGTGGAACTGAACATGGCTCAAATGTGGTCGGGTAGCGGACCGATATCGTTTTGTAACCCCCAGAAACCCGGCCTCGCCTTGACGCTCCCGTAGCCGGACCCTACTGTCCCGGTTAATAGATATCGGTTTCGAAGCCGATAGTTTCGAGAACTTCCACGACGGAGTGGAGGCTGAGCCCGCGTCGCTGCGGGAGGCCGACACGAGGTCGTGGCGGGAAGGACATCGATGGCAAGGGGAACACCAGCGCCACTCACGGTGGAGGTCGTACCCGGTGACGAGCCGCCCGTGCGGCCGGCTGCCGGGGGCGCCGGAGAGCGCCGCGTCGGCAGCCGGGCCTCGTGGTCTCTCGCGCTGCGCAGGGACTGGCGCCTCTACACGTTCCTGCTGCTCCCGGTCGTGTGGCTGCTCGTGTTCCGCTACCTGCCGATGGCGGGGAACGTCATCGCCTTCCGCCGGTTCCGGCCGGGCGGGTCGTTCCTCGGGGACGAGTGGGTCGGGTTCCGCTACATCGAGATGTTCCTCAACGACCCGAAGTTCTGGGCCGTCTTCACCAACACGGTGATCCTCGGCGCCCTGACCCTGCTGATCACCTTCCCGCTGCCGATCATCCTCGCGCTGATGCTCAACGAGCTGCGCTCGCGGCGGTTCAAGAAGAGCGTCCAGACGATCACCTACCTCCCGCACTTCATGTCGATCGTCATCGTCGCGGGCTTCGTCTTCGAGCTGACCGCGGTGAACGGCACGATCAACCAGATCATCCGGGCGGTCGGCAGCGAACCGGTCGCGTTCATGCAGCAGGCGGAGTGGTTCCGCACCGTCTACGTGACGTCCGAGGTGTGGCAGACGGTCGGCTTCGGCACGATCCTCTATCTGGCTGCGCTGACGACGATCGACGACCAGCTCTACGAGGCGGCCCGGATCGACGGCGCCAACCGCTGGCAGCAGACGTGGCACATCACGCTGCCGGGCATCCTGCCCACGGTCGTGGTCCTGCTGATCCTCAACATCGGCACGTTCCTCTCCGTCGGGTTCGAGAAGGTCTTCCTGCTCTACAACCCGCTCACGCAGTCCACGGCGGACGTGATCGCGACGTACCTGTACCGGGTCGGCCTCACGAGCGGCAGCTTCTCGTACGCCGCCGCGATCGGCCTCTTCGAGGCCCTCATCGGCCTCGTCCTCGTCCTCACGGCGAACGCCGTCTCGAAGCGCGCGGTTGGAGCGTCCCTGTGGTGACCGAGCAGACCATCCCCGACATCGCCGCCGTCCGGGCGGTCCCCACGACGGTCAAGGACTCGACGTCGTACCGCATCTTCCGGGTCGTCAACGCCGTGACGCTCGTCGTCGTCTCCTTCGTGACGCTGTACCCGTTCGTCAACCTCGTCGCGAAGTCGTTCAGCTCGCCGGGCGCGATCGTCGCCGGCCAGGTGAACCTGCTGCCCGTCGGGTTCGACCTCACGACGTTCGGCTACGTGTTCGCGGACGAGCGGTTCTGGCGCAACTACGGCAACACGGTGGTCTACACCGTGGTGGCCACGATCGTCGCTATGGCGCTGACGACCACGTTCGCCTATGCGCTGTCGAAGACGCACCTCAAGGGCCGCGGCTTCTTCGTGGGGCTGCTCGTCGTGACGATGTTCTTCAACGGCGGCCTCATCCCCAACTACCTGCTCATCACCGAGCTGGGCTGGAAGAACACGATGTGGGCCATCGTGATCCCCAACGCGATCAGCGCCTTCAACCTCCTCGTCATGAAGTCCTTCTTCGAGAACTTCCCCGCGGAGCTGGAGGAGGCTGCGGCCATCGACGGGCTCACGACCTACGGGATCTTCCTGCGCGTCGTGCTGCCCCTGTCCAAGGCGGTCGTCGCCACGATGATCCTCTTCTACGCCGTGAGCTTCTGGAACTCGTGGTTCCCCGCGTTCCTCTACCTCAGCGACCCGGACCTGCAGCCGGTGACGCTCTACCTGCGCAACCTGCTCGCCGGCTCCACGGGCGTGGGCCAGGAAGGCGGGCAGGAAGCCGTACAGATCGGCGCGAACCTCCAGGCCGTGGCGATGCTGCTCACGATCATCCCGATCGTCTCTGTCTACCCGTTCATCCAGAAGTACTTCGTGACGGGCGTGATGCTCGGCTCTGTCAAGGGCTGAGACAACCGATCCGCTGGACCATCCCGAACGACGACGTTCAACAACCGGAGGAGAACAATGAGGATCACCCGACAGAAGGGCGCTGCGGCGGTTGCCGCCGCGACCGCCCTCGTCCTCACGCTGACAGCGTGCGGCTCGAACGGTTCCGGCAGCGAAGAGCCGCCGGCCGACGAGGCCACCGAGGGTGTGGAGATCGACCTGGCCGACCAGGTCGGTTACATGGAGGACTTCGAGGCCGGGACCACGTTCAAGGCCTCCGAGCCGGTCACCTTCGGTCTCCTCTACCGCGACCACCCCAACTACCCGTACAACCCGGACTGGCCGATCCTCAAGCACCTGCAGGAGGACCACAACGTCGCGTTCGACATCGAGAGCGTCCCGCTCGCGGACCTCAAGCAGAAGCGCTCGGTGCTGGTCAGCTCGGGCGACGCGCCCGACATCATGCCGGTCACCTACCCCGGCGACGAGGTGCAGTTCATCTCGGGCGGCGCCATCCTGCCGATCTCGGACTACATCCAGTACATGCCGAACCTGCAGCAGAAGATCGAGGACTGGGACCTCCAGGCGGAGATCGACGCCCAGAAGCAGGCGGACGGCAAGTTCTACATGATCCCGGGCCTGCACGAGAAGCCCAAGCCGCAGTACTCGATCGCGATCCGCCAGGACCTGTGGGACAAGGCGGGCCTCGACCACCCGAAGACCTACGAGGAGTTCGCGGAGCAGCTCCAGACCATCAAGGAGCAGAACCCCGACCTCCAGTACCCGATGACGGACCGCTGGAGCACCAACGGCCCGCTCGAGGCCGCGCTCCAGGCCGCCGCACCGAACTTCGGCACCGTCGCGGGCTGGGGCTACGGGCTCGGCCTGCAGTGGAACGAGGAGGACGGCAAGTACGTGTACGCCGGCGCCTCGGACGAGTACAAGACGCTGGTCGAGTACTACGCGGGCCTCGTCGAGGACGGCCTGCTCGACCCCGAGGGCCTCACGCAGGAGGACGACCCGGCCAAGGCGAAGATCGCCAACGGGCAGGCCGCCGCGATCAGCACCAACGACCAGGTCATCGACAGCGACTACCGGGCCGGCCTCGAGGCCTCCGGTCTCGCCGCCCAGGGCGCGACCATGAAGCAGATCGTCGTGCCCGGCGGCCCGGCGGGCGACTACGTCGCCGGCGGGACCCGTCGTGAGTCCGGCCTGATGTTCTCCTCCGAGCTGGCCGAGAAGCCGTACTTCCTCGCAGCGCTCCAGTACGCCGACTGGCTGTACTACTCGGACGAGGGCCTCGAGTTCGCCAAGTGGGGCGTCGAGGGCGAGACGTTCGAGAAGGACGCCTCCGGCAAGCGCACCCTGCTCCCCGAGGTCACGTGGGGCACGCTCAACGCGGGCGCCCCGAAGCTCCTGAACAAGGACTTCGGCTACTACAACGGCGTCTTCTCGCTCGCCCACGGCTCCACCTCGGAGCTGGTCCAGTCCACGCTGGGCGAGGAGGCCATCGAGTTCATCGAGGGCATGAACTCCGTCAAGGAAGAGCTGCCGATCCCGCCGGCCGTCGCCTACTCCGAGATCGACCAGGAGATGGCCGGCCTCCAGCAGACGTCGCTGCAGGACGTCGTCTTCCAGAACACCGCGAAGTTCATCAAGGGTGACCGCCCGCTGTCCGAGTGGGACGCCTACGTGGCCGAGCTCGAGGGCGCCGGCATGCAGGAGTACGTCGACCGCGCCAACGCGGCCGCCGGCGTCACCGGCTGATCCACCTCACCCGGGCGTGGGGCAGGGCTCACCCCCTGCCCCACGCCCGGCTGTCTCACCACACTCTCGACCGAGGAGCCCT
>NZ_JBXTSN010000023.1:0-86178 GCF_057158775.1 Antribacter sp. NEAU-D49
GGGGACTGCTGCACGGATAGGTGACAACTGACTTGTGGTGCCGACAGGCACTGCTGGAAGGATGTTCACCGTGCCCAGACCCCACCCCAAAGAGTTCCGCGAGGACGTCGTGGCCGTCGCCCGGCGTGGCGAGGCTCCGGTCCGGCAGATCGCGAAGGACTTCGGGATCAGCGAGTCCTGCCTGCGCAACTGGTTGCATGCCGCCGACGTCGAAGAAGGCACCAAGCCCGGCGTGACCTCGAGCGAGTCGGCCGAGCTGCGTGAGCTGCGGCGACGTAACCGGCTGCTGGAGCAGGAGAACGAGGTCCTGCGCCGCGCCGCCGCCTACCTCTCCCAGGCGCAGCTGCCGGGAAAAGGCTCTACCCGCTCGTGACAGAGCTCGCCGCCGCGGGGATCCCCGTGACGGTGACGTGCCGGGTCCTCAAGCTCGCCAGACAGCCCTACTACCGGTGGCTACGCAACCCCGTGACGCAGTCCGAGGTCGCGGGGGCGTATCGCGCGAACGCGTTGTTCGACGCCCACCGCGACGACCCGGAGTTCGGTCACCGTCTGCTGGTCGACGAAGCACGCCAGGCCGGCCACCAGATGGCGGACCGGACCGCGTGGCGGATCTGCACCACCAACGGGTGGTGGAGCGTGTTCGGCAAGAAACGTGGCAAGAACGGCAAGCGACCCGGCCCACCGGCGCACGACGATCTCGTCAACCGGGACTTCACCGCCCTCAGGCCTAACGCCTTGTGGCTCTCGGACATCACCGAGCACGCCACGAGCGAGGGCAAGCTCTACCTCTGCGCGATCAAGGACGTCTACTCCAACCGGATCGTGGGCTACTCCATCAGCGACCGCATGAAGTCCTCACTGGCCGTGGACGCCCTGAGCTCCGCGGTCGCCAGGCGTCGGATCGAGGGTCCGGACGTGGCCGGCTGCGTGGTCCACACCGACCGCGGATCGCAATTCCGGTCCCGGAAATTCCTGGCCGCGCTACGCCGCTATGAACTGGTCGGATCGATGGGCCAGGTCGCCTCCGCCGGGGACAACGCCGCGATGGAGTCCTTCTTCGCGCTGCTGCAGAAGAACGTCCTGGACCGCAAACGATGGGCCACCCGGGAAGACCTGCGGATCGCGATCATCACCTGGATCGAACGGACCTACCACCGCCGCCGACGCCAGACCCGCCTGGGGCGATTGACCCCGATCGAGTACGAAGCAATCATGACCACTCAGGTCGCACTCGCCGCCTGAGAAACCCTGTCACCTATCCGTGCAGCAGTCCCGAGGTTCTGCTGTGCCCGTGACGCGGGCGGGGCGTTCTGGTGTTGCTGCGGCGTTGGTGGTGTGTCTGGCTGCCCTGCCGGGGAGCGCTGTCCAGGACCTGTCGGCGGAGGTCTCGGAGGCTGGACCAGGGTTGCTGGACACCTCTGGGATGGCGCGGACTGTCGACGGCTATCTCTTCGCGGCCGATGCGGTAGCTGCCAAGGGGCTGGCTCGTTCCACGGGCGAGCCTGTTGAGTCGATGGCCGATCGCACGGAGCGGTCGAGCGAGTTCCACCTGCCTGACGGCACGGTGGCGTTCGGTGACTCGAGTGGCGTGCAGTGGGTCCGCGCGCAGGATGCGCTACCCGGCACTCCTGAGGATGTCGACGGCTGGGTTCCGGTTGACGCGACGCTCGTTCAGGTCGACGGGGTCGTGCGTCCCCGTGCAGTGCCGGGCGATGTGGTGGTGTCTGCCGGCGGCGAGTCCGTCGCCCAGGACGTGGTCGAGGTGACAGCGCCGGACGGGACCAGACAGTCCCTGGGGTGGGCTGGTTCCTTGCCCGTGCCGGTGCTCGACGGGCCGCGGGCGATCTATCCCGATGCTGCTGGCGCGGGGACGGACCTTGTCCTTGAGGTCGGTGTCGGCGGCGTCGAGGTGTACTTCGTCATGCGTGAGCGGCCGGCGGCGGATGTTGAGCTGCCGGTGCAGGTCGGTTCCGAGGGCGGTGTGCGCTCGGACGGCGCCGGTGGCTTGGAGCTGCTCAGCGTCGACGGTCAGGTGGCCGCGTCGATGTCGGCGCCGCTGATGTGGGACGCGGTCGCCGACGGGGACCGCCCGCATCCGGTGACGCAGCCGTGGCAGGAGATGCTCGAGTCCTCCCGTCGCACGCCCGCGATCCCCGAATGGGGCGGTGTGTCCGACGCTGCGGCCGCACGGATCGAGGAGGCTGCGTTGCAGTCCCAGGAGAGCGTCCGGACGGAGGCCGTTGGCGATCAGTCCGACGCGAATCGGACGGCAGGGTGGTCGGCTCTCGAGGTGGAGCAGGTCACGAGCCCTGCGGAGGCCGTCGCGAAGAGTGCCGACGCGGGGCTGGCCAAGGTTGGGCCGAGCACTCTGGGAGTCCAGATCGCAGCTGACACGGACGACGTCGTCGCGCTCCAGGCGGCTGCGGCCGCTTCGGTCCTGCCGGAGTCGGACGCGACCGCACCTGTGGGATTCGACCTTGCACCCGCGGTGAGCACTCCGGACGGTGGGCCGGTACAGCTGGTGAGCGCATCACGGCAGCTGGGGACGGGCAGCGGGGCGCACGAGTTGTCGCTCGCAACGCTTGAGCAAGGTGCCTCCAGCGCTGGTGATGGGCTGTCGCGAGTGCAGATGGTGCTCCGGCCGGACATGGCGTTCCTGTCGGACCCTTCGAACACCCTGCCGCTGGTCATCGACCCGGGATTCAAGTGGGAAGGCATGTTCGACACCTGGGTGCAGACCGACTCGACCGTGGACAAGTCCCAGGACGCGGAGCTGCGGTTGGGCACGTACAACTCGGGCGCCGTCAAGGCCCGCTCGTATATCGGGCCGATAGACACCTCTCGTATCGTCGGGAACCAGGTTCTCGACGCCCACCTGGCGTTGTGGGAGTGGCACTCGTACCAGTGCGCCGCGGCGGCTTGGGAGATCGGCCACACCGGGCACTCGAACGCCGGGACACGGTGGAGCTCCCAGCCGGCATGGCACTCGATCCAGCATTCGTCTACCGACACGCGAGGGCACTCGTCGTCGTGCAATGACGGGTGGGTCGGCATCTCGTTGACAACCCCGCTCCAGTGGGCATCGAACAATGCCTGGTCCATGTCGTGGGGGATCAAGGCTGTCAACGAGTCGGACTCGGCGGGGTGGAAGAGGTTCAACAGCGAGAACGCCTCCTCCGGCAGGCCGTACATCTGGACGAACGTCGCCGACCGCTCCCCGAACGGCCCGTCGGAGTACCGGATGATCGACCCGTCCGTGACGTCGTGCGTGACGTCGGGGTCCTATCCGGCGATCTCGGCGACGCAGCCGACGATCGCCTGGAAGGTGTCGGACCCGGACAGGTTCGACGACACGGTGATCGGCAACCTCGACATCGTCGAGATCGACGCGAACGGTAACCCCGTACCCGGGTTCGCCTGGGACATGGAAGCCCGGCCGGTTCAGGGCGACGACACGACGTTCACAGTCCGGGTACCTCCGAACAAGCTGTTCGCCGGTCGCCACTACGAGTATCGGACCGGCGGCCAGGACGTGGACTCCGGTGCCTACGGGCCGATGTCGGCCTGCCGTTTCACGGTAGATGCGACCAAGCCTGCCGCCCCCGGGATCGCACCGACCACGACGACGGCCTATGGAGCCCACCAGCTGCTCAAGGGTGAGACGCTCTGGGCCGGACGGCACCTGCGCTCGAAGGATGGCCGGTTCTGGCTGTCGATGCAGAACGACGGCAACGTGGGACTTTGGGGCCCTTCGGGCGCGTACTGGGACGTGTTCTCGCGAGTGACGCCCGCGAACAGGATGGTTTTGCAAGAAGACGGCAACCTGGTCGTATACACGCCGACCAACGAGGCGTTGTGGCACTCCGGGACGTACGGCCAAGCCGTGACCCACCTGTCGCTGCACGACGACGGCAACCTGGTGATCTGGAACGGCAGCACCCCGGTATGGGTCAAGTTCGTGCCAGCACCGTCGTTCCCCGCGTCGCAGGGAGTCAAGCCGGTCAATGTCTTGTACGAGAAGAACGTCGAGCGTGGGGGCGTCGGGGTTCCGGGCAGGTTCGAGCTGAGCACGGGCGAGGCGGACGTCATCCGTTTCGAGTACTCGTTCGACACGACGACGTACGAGCAGGCCACCTACGTCGACAAGGCAGGCAAGGGGGTCATCGACTGGACGCCGCCGAGTGCGGGGCCTCACACGCTGCATGTCCGGGCGGTGGACACCGCGGGGAACTGGCAGGCGGCGGCTTACGAGTTCGACGTGGCTGCGCCGGTCGCCTCGGCGGTGTGGTCGTTCGACGAACTGGCGGGGCCGGCCGGTGACGAGGTCGGCGAGGGGCGCGAGCTGGTCCTGCAGGGTGGTGCCTTGCGCGGCGAGGGCCCGCACTCGCTGTTCGGTGTCCGGCCGGACGACCGGGCGTTGCTGCTGGACGGCGTGGACGACTTTGCGATCGCCGACGAGCCGGTCGTGGACACACGCGACGTTGCCGAGTCGCCGGGCTCGCAGGACGGGTTCTCGGTGGCGGCGTTCGTGAAGCTGGACGCCGACGGTCTCGGCGAGGCAAGGACCGCCGTGGCGCAGGAGGACCTGAGGTTCAACGGGTTTCGGCTGGGCTATGTCACCACCGATTGCCCGACGGTGAGCGGTGGGTGCTGGGCGTTCGGCGTGAACGAGAATCCAGCGGCGGACTCGACCAAGTACGCCAGGTCCACCGTGGCGGTCAACCCGGATCAGTGGGTCCTGCTGGTCGGTGAGCACGACGTCGACGCCGACACCTTGCGGATCTCGGTGTGCGAGATCGGCACACCACAGGCTCGGCTTCCGGGCGATGTGACCCCGACCTCGCTGACCGGCTTCGCCACCCCGCAGGTGTCCACGGCGACCGGACGGCTGGTGGTAGGCCGCGGCCAGATCAACGGTGCGGTCGCGGACTTCTGGAAGGGCTCTGTCGATGCCGTGCGGGTGTTCGACGGTCAGGTCCTTGACCCAGCGAAGATCGCCCGGATGTGCACGGGTGCCGAAGAAGCGCAGTTCCCTGCCGGGGAGACCGGCGCTGTGGACCCGACGGTCCTGGACGAGGAGGTTGGTCAGTGAACCGGGTCGGGGACCAGCAGGTCAGCAGCGTCGGGGGCTGGCTCCGGCCTCCCGTAGCACGATGGGCACGAGGTGCGACGGTGCTGGTGGCCGCTGTCACGGCGGTCCTGCTCGGCGTGGACCCGGCGGCGGCAGGGCCGATGACGGCGCAGATCATCCGCACGGCGACGGCCACCATCGACACTGCCGAGGCACGCAAGACGAACCTCGAAGAGGTCGAGGCCCTGCTGAAGATCGGTGAGGCGTCGCCGGCCACGCCGATGTCCGCGCCGACGCCGACCGAGCCCGCCGCGGTCCAGACCGAACCCACTGCCGCGCAGCTTCCCCAGGCCACGACGCAGACGGTCACGCTGGGCTCACCTCTGCTGCGGACGATGTCCTCGACAGAGGTCGAGACCGAGAGCTCTGACGCGGTGGAGTCGGGCCCGGCGCCGGACGGCCCGGTGCGCGTGGAGGCAGTGCCTGGTGAGGCGACGCCTGCGCAGGTCGTCGTGACGACCGAGCCGACAGCGACCGGCCTGAGGCTGTCGGTGACCACACCCGGCACGGGGACGGTCACGGCACCTGACACCAAGGCATCATCGCTAGGCTCGTCACTGTCCGACCCAGCGCTGCCAGAGGCGCAGGCGTCCGTTGCGGATCTGGGTGCGGGCGCGAAGGTCCGCGTCGCGGTCGACTACTCGCAGTTCGCGGGCGCGTTCGGCGGCAGCTGGGGCGAACGGCTCCGCCTGGTCTGGATCCCTGACTGCTCCCGGACCACTCCTCAGGAGCCGGGCTGCCGGCCGGTCCCGGTCAGCGACTCGGTCAACGACACCGCCACGCAGACCGTCACCGGGACGCTGGCGGTCCAGGGAACCGACGGCAGTGGTTCGGGTGAGCTGTCGGCGTCGCGGGCAGCAGGCGTGAACGAGTCGTCCTTGGCCTCGGCGTCGTTCGCGTCTGCTGGTTCGTACGAGCTCATGGCGGGGTCGTCCAGCCCGTCGGGTTCGTGGGGTGCGTCGCCCCTGTCCCCGTCGGGGACGTGGACGGCGGGCGGGCCGACGGGCGGGTTCTCGTGGTCGTACCCGATCGAGGTTCCGCCTGCGCCTGCCGGTCCGGTGCCGCAGCTCGCGCTGTCGTACTCCTCGGCCGGGGTGGACTCCCGGACCCCCGGCTCCAACCCGCAGTCGTCCTGGGTCGGTGACGGGTGGGACCTGCCGACCGGTTTCGTGGAACGTTCCTACGTCCCCTGCGCGCAGGACACCAAGCAGGGGCCGACGGGCACCCCGAACAACGCCGACCTGATCTCGGGTGACCTGTGCTGGGGCCGGGACAACCTGCAGATCGTGTTCGCGGGCAGGTCGATGGTCATGGTCAAGAAGTCGGACGGCACGTGGGTGTCCAAGGACCACGACGGGACGCGGGTCGAGCGGCGGACGGACACGGCCAACGGGGTCGTGGGCAACGAGTACTGGGTCGTGACCACGACGGACGGCACGAGGTACACCTTCGGCAGGTCGTTGCAGGGTGCGTGGACGGTGCCGGTGTACGGCAACCATCCGGGTGAGCCGGGCTACTACGCGCAGTTCAAGGACTCGGACACCGATCAGGCGTGGCGGTGGATGCTCGAGCAGGTCGAGGACGTCTCGGGCAACACGATGCGCTACGCGTACTTCGAGGAGGAGAACTACTACGCGGCGTTCGGCGCCACGGACGGCATCCGCAAGTACACCCGGGGTGGTTATCCGCTGTACGTCGAGTACGGCGTTGTCGGTTCCGGGCCGGCCCCCTACCGGGTCGCGTTCGACAAGAGCGACCGCTGCATGGCGACCGGGCCGAACGCCTGCACGGGGACGGCGGACTGGTTCGACACCCCGATGGACCAGGTGTGCGGGTCGGGGTCGTGCGCGAACGAGACGCCGACGTTCTTCACCACGGTCCGGCTGACGTCGATCAAGACCGAGGCCCGGTCCGGCGCTACCTGGGTGCCGGTGTCCACCTGGACCCTGGCGCAGGACCTGCGCAGCCCGGACGAGGACGGCGTCGACAACGGCTACGTCCTGTGGCTGCGGAAGATCAGCCGCACGGGCCACGGCGCCGCGCACGGGGCCGGGAAGGACGTGCCTGTCCCGGCGGTGTGGTTCGAGCCGGCGACCGCGAACAGCCGGGTGGTCCACGGTCAGTTCGGCCGGCCGGAGGTCAACCGCTTCCGGGTCGGGAAGGTCCACACCGATACCGGCGCGGACGTGAGCATCACCTACGACACGCCCGGCGCCTGTTCGCCGACAAGCCTCCCAGGGGACCCGTCGAACCAGGAGGTGCAGAAGGCGAACACCACGTCGTGCTTCCCGGTGCGGTGGATCGAGGGCGGCAACGAGGTCTTCGAGTGGTTCTACACCTACGCGGTGACCGAGGTTGCGGCGATCGGTGCACCGCTGGCCGGTGACGAGACACTGGTGACCGGGTCGTTGAACCAGGTCACGACGTACGACTACTCCGGTGGGGTGCACTGGGCCAAGCCGTCGGGGCCGATGATCGACCCGGAGGACGTCACCTACAGCGACCTGCGCGGCTTCAAGACCGTCACCACCACCACCGGTACGGGGCCCGACGCGCAGAAGGTCACCGAGACGTTCCTGCGCGGGTCGGGCCAGCTGATCACCGTGGGGCCCGAGGGGCACACCTCGCCAGTGACCGACCGCGACGAGTACCGGGGCAGGACCCTGTCCTCCATCGTGTACGACGGCGTGACCAAGGTGTCCGAGACGGTCGAGGTCCCGGGACCGGTCCTGACCACCGCGACCGGCGACCCTCTGCCCGGCGGTGGGGCGTGGAACGCGACGCGCATCCTGCGGACCGACACCTACCAGTACACCTACGGGGCCGACGGGGGGTATCGAGCGGGCACCGGGACGCGCGTGTGGCCCAACCAGTACGGCAGCACCGAGCGCGTCCACACCATGGGTGACCTGGCGACGCCCGCGGACGACCAGTGCACCTCCATCGGGTACGACCGGCGGGCGGCCCTGACGGATCGCAACATCATGGGCGGTGTCACCTCGACCCGCACGGTGACGATCGCCTGCGGGCCCGGGACGGACACGACCGTCGGTGAGATGCCGAGCACGTCCGACCCCGCAAAGGTGCTGGAGGACACCGCCACCACGGTCGACGGCGCCGGCCGCCCGACCAGGACCGAGAAGCTGAACCCCGACACGGGGACCGGCCGGATCCTGGCCGCGACAGTGACCTACGACCCCCGCGGGCGGACCGCGTCGATGACCGACGCCCTGGGTCGGACGACCACGACGAGCCACACCGAGAACAGCGACGGGCAGCTCGTGCAGACGGTCACCACAGGCCCGGACCCTGACGGTGCTGGCAGCGGCAAGCCGTCGTCGACCACCGCCACGCTGAACCCGCTCACGGGTTCGATGCTGTCCGAGGCGGACCAGAACGGACGGACGACCACCGGTACGTACGACGCGCTCGGGCGCCTCAGGACGGTCCGGATGCCGCAGCACAAGAACGCCCCGCACCCGACGGCCGAGTACATGTACGTCAACGTCGGCAACGGGCTCAACCAGGTCATCACGAAGACCCTGGACACCGACGGGACCGGCCAGGTCGTCTCGGCCGAGCTCTACGACGGTCTGCTGCGCCTGTTCCAGACCCAGGCGACGTCCGCCGACGCGGGAGTGCGCGGCGACAAGGTCGCATCCCAGCGCGGCCGGGTCGTCACGCACGTCTTCTACGACTCCGCCGGGCGCGCCTGGAAGACGTACGGGGAGTGGTGGGCGGCCGGTGAGGCCGGATCCGGCCCCATCCTGCCCGAGATCCCGAAATCGCTGACCACCACCCTCTACGACGGTGCCGGACGGCCCTACGCCGAGTCGTTGTGGAACGGGTCGGAGGCCAACCCCGCCCACCTCGTCTCCCAGACCGTGTTCAAGCACGACGGCCTGACCTCGCTGGTGATCCCGCCGACAGGGACGCCGCCGTACGCGACGACGAAGGACGCGACCGGCCAGACCGTGTCGCTGCGCCGCTACCTGCGCAGCGCGACCGACACGGCGACCGATCCGGCCATCGACTCCCGGGACGACGTCGACCCGCTCGTCGCGGCTGTCAAGGCGATCAACTCGCAGGAGACCACGTACTCCTACACACCCTCCGGCGGCCTGTCCCAGATCGAGGACACGGACGGACACCGCTGGACATACGCCTACGACTTCGGCGGACGGCAGGTCCGGGCACAGGACCCGGACGCCGGAGTGACGACCACGTACTACAACGAGGTCGGCCAGACCATCCGCACGCTCGACGGTGTCGCGAACGCCGAGCTCGCCAAGCCGGCTAACGAGCAAAACGTGGGCAAGATCGCCGCGCACACCCAGGTGACGGAGTACGACGGCGCCGGGCGTCCTGTCGCGACCAAGGACGGGACCGGGTTCGTCCGCACCCGCACGACGTACGACACGGTCACCGACCCGACGCGCACCGGCGGGACGTTCGTCGGGCTGCCTGCCACCTCGAGCCGCTTCGTGCCCGACGGCACGCCGACCGGTATCGAGTACCGGACCACCATCACGGGGTACGACGACGGATACCGCCCCCTGGGTACGACGCTCGCCCTGCCGACCGGTGCCGAAGAGCTCGGGGCGTTGGAGGGGCGGTCGTTCACGACCACGCAGACCTACACGTCCGACGGGCAGGTCTCCTCCGTCACGCTGCCGCAGATCACCAGCGGGACGGGCACCTCCACGGTCCTGGGTTCGGAGACCATCACCACTCGGTACGACAAGGCGGGCCTGCCCCGGACCATGTCGGGCGGTTTCGGCTGGGGCACGTACGTCGCCTCGGCGAGGTACGAGTACGACGGCAAGACCCGTGCCCTGGACCTCGGGACCACGTTCGGTGCCGTCGTGTCGTACTCCTACGACCAGGCGACCGGCCGGGTCACCGGCATTGGTCTGGACCGTGAGCGGGTCAACGGCCGGGACCTGGACCTCACCTACCGGTACGACAGGGCCGGCAACGTCACCTCGATCTCCGACAAGCCAACCACGAGCGCTCTGGCATCACCGGCGAAGTGGGACACGCAGTGCTTCGCCTACGACTCCAAGCAGCGGCTCACCCAGGCCTGGACCCGGTACAACGACCCGGACGCCGCGACCTGCGCCACCGCACCGACGTCGATCGCCCAGGTCGGCGGCGCCGCGCCCTACTGGAACCAGTACAGCTACGACAGCTCGGACAACCGGACCCAGCTGGTCCAGCGGACCACCGACGGTGCGGTGGCGACCACCACGTACACGATGGGCGGCGGGCTGGCCACGGCCTCGGCCGCCGGGCCACACGCTGTCGTCTCGGCGGTCACGTCGACGGACCCGGACGGGTCCGGATCGCAGGCAGCCGCGACGACCGCCACCCGTACCTATGCCTACAACCCGGGCGGACAACAGGTCGCCCGGACCTTCACCGGGCCCGACCAGGTCACCTCCGAGGTCTCCCTCGGCTGGGACGGCGAGGGAGAGCTGACCGACGTCAACACCACCGGTGAGGGTGAGACCGGCGAGGGAACCCTCGACGAGGGTGAGACGGCGATGACGTACGACGCCGCCGGTGAACGACTGACCCGGACCGACTCGTCCGGCACCACCGTGTACCTGCCGGGCGGGCAGGAGGTCCACGTCTCCGCCTCCGGGACCACCGTCAGCGCCACCCGCTACTACTCGTTCGTCGGGGTCCTGGTCGCAGTGCGTGACAAGCCCGGGCTGGGCGGCGTCACCTCCCTTGTCTGCGACCCGCACGGCACCCCCGTGGCAGCCGTGCCCAACACGACCTGGACAGCGACCAGCGTCGTCAAGCTGCACACCGACCCGTTCGGCGCCGCCCGCGGCGCCGACGGGACCGAAGCGCAGCAGCTCACACCCGGGGACAAGCAGTTCCTGGGTAAGACGCGCGATACCGCGACCGGGCTGACGCTTCTGGGGGCGAGGTATTACGACGAGGTGCTGGGCCGGTTCCTCTCACCCGACCCGCAGCTGGACCCGACGAACGTCGCCCAGCTGAACGCCTACCTGTACTCGGGCAACAACCCGGTCACGTGGGCCGATCCGACTGGTCTGGCCTGGTGGTCCAAGGCGTGGAACAGCACGAAGAAGTGGGTCTCGCAGAACAAGGGCGCCATCGCCGGCTTCGTCGCCGGCGCGGTGGTCGGCGCGGTCCTGGGAGCAGCAGTCACCGGTGCCTGCGGTGCCCTCGGGTTCGTCACCGCAGGTGTGGGCGGCGTGGCCTGTGCGGTGGTCGGTTATGCGCTCGTCGGGGCAGTGGCGGGCGCGGCCGAGTCCCTGGTGGCCTCCGCGGTCTCTGGCAAGAAGCCCACGTGGAGATCGGTCGGCACAGCCGCACTCGGCGGTGCCGCAGGAGGCCTCCTTGGCCCGGCCGGAAAGCTACTCGGCAAGGTCGGAACCGCACTGACCTCCAGGATCCGTCCCCGCCCCGCAGCAAAGCCGAAACTCTCGGCGTCGACCAAACCGGCCGCCAAGCCACAGTCGCAGGCACGACCTGAGGCAGACGGTGCGCCTCCGTCGTGCAAGAAGAGCTTCGCCGGTCACACACTGGTACTGCTAGCTGATGGATCGACGAAGCGCATCGACCAGATCGCCCCAGGTGATCGGGTTGCGGCACGTGACGAGCACGACCCGCACGGGAAGAAGGCCCGGCCGACACAGGCGAAGGACAGCCCCGCGGCCTCCGACACGGCCACGACCGACCCAGCCGTAGGCGGCAAGCCCGTTAAGGCCGTGTGGGTCCACGACGACGTCCTGCTCGAGATCCACATCGACGGCCGACCACTGACCACTACCGAGGACCACCCGTTCTGGTCCGTCACCGACCAGCAGTGGGAACGAGCCGACCACCTGCAGCAGGGCGAGCACGTCCTGACCGCAGACGGCGACCACGGGGTCGTCACAACCCCGATCGACCCGGCCACCGCCCATGTCGGGCTCGCGTACAACCTCACGGTCGAGGACTGGCACACCTACCACGTCCTGACCGAACCGAGCCGTGGGCCCCCAGCCCCCGGTGTCGGAGACCCCGATGCGCGTAGTGTTCTGGTGCACAACTGTCCCGCACCGCGAGACCCGGCGCCCGAGGCGCCGTCAATCGCAAGTTCGAACTTCCGAGGGCGATTCAATGCTCACCTCGCGCAACAGGGCCAGTCCAGACTCCCGAAGGACTATGATGCGCACCACGCGATTCCACAGGAGTACCGTCATCACCCGGAGTTCGACGACTTCGACTTCGATGCTCCCTCGAATATCCGAGGGGTAAAGGGCAGTCGGTCTGACGTTAACACTCACCAAGAGATAACGAATGCTTGGGCGGAGTTCCGGCGATCGTCGAACGGACTGCCTAGCAGGTCATCGATTGAGTGGTTTGCGGGATATATCGACAAGAAGTACTCATCGCATTGGTGGTAGGAATGCAGACGATCTCTGATTCGATACAGTCGATCAAGGCTAGCGTGGAGGTGCTAGTTCAGCGGTCCGAGGATCTCTTTGGGTATCCACTTGGCCCAGGCGACGATTGCGTTCTACCGCCCACGCCTCAGTCGAGCATGCCTGATGTTCCGGAGGTGTTGATGCCTCTTTACCTGCATTTCGCCGCCATCGACTTGCCTGATGTATATAATGGATACTTCGTATTCGCAGCGACCGAAATTGCGCATCGCCAGCCGGGACTCCCGCGGACGATTCGCGGACGCCCTGGTGAGCTGTTGACGTTTGGGAGTGACGGCAGCGGTGGTTACTTTGCAATAGATGTGAGTACTCGCGCGGTCGTTTATATGCCGACGGGGGCCGTGGTTGACGGGGTTCATTCTGGTGGTGAAGGAGTGTATGAATTGGAAGGTGGGATCGAGGAGTTTGTGGGACGCCTCGCGAAAGCTTGCCAAGAGTTTCTCGATCACGGTACGGTCGAAAGCCTGTAGGGTGAATGGTGCTGTCTTATATGATTGGCTGGTTGCCAGCACTCGAGGTTGAACACCGACCCGAGGAACGGTCGCGATACGGACATACTCCGTAGCCAACCTGCCCGGCGTGCGCGGGTGTAGGTGCGCGACCGACCCAGGCGTCGAAGTGCGAGGCGCCCGTCTGCGCAGACGTTCAGCGCTGAGGACGCCACCTCGTTGGAGGCACTGAGCCAGTGCCGCCCGTCGTGATCCGGCCCTGGCGGGAATCCTCGGCAGCGCCAAACTTGGTGCGGGAACCACACCTCCCTATCGGGAGGTGGCGTCCGTGACCATGTCGATCCGCAGTGTGTCGGCGGGCTCCGGGTACAAGTACGTCCTGAACTCGGTCGCCAAGGGCGACGGCGAGCAGTCGGCTCCCGACGAGGTGACTCGCTACTACGCCGAGGCCGGCACGCCGCCGGGGAGGTGGATCGGCAGCGGTGTCGCGAACCTCGCCAGGGGTGCCCTCGCGGAGGGCGACGCCGTCACGCCGGAGCACCTCCAGCGGCTGATCGGCGTCGGCCGCGACCCCGTCACGGGCCAGCCGCTCGGTGCCGACTACCGCATCTACCCGACGGTCGCGGAGCGCGTCGAGGCACGGAATGCACGTCTCGACCAGAACCTCCCGCCTGACAAACGCGCCCAGGCGGAGACGAGGATCCAGTCGGAAGAGGCGCGCAAGGGAGACCGGAAGGCCGTCGCCGGTTTCGACCTCACGTTCAGCGTCCCGAAGTCGGTCAGCGTCCTGTGGGGTCTGGCCGATGCGCACACCCAGTCGCTCATCGTGGCGGCCCACCATGCGGCGATGCGCGAGACGCTCGACCTGCTCGAGCGTCAGGTCGCGACCACCCGTAGCGGCCACGACGGGATCGAGCAGCTCGAGGTCGCGGGCGTGGCCGGCACGGCCTACGACCACTGGGACTCGCGCAGCAACGACCCCCAGCTCCACACGCACGTCGTCGTCTCGAACAAGGTCCTTACCCGAGCGGACAAGCAGTGGCGCACCCTCGACAGCCGCGCGTTGCACAACGCCGTCGTCGCCCTGTCTGCGCACTACGACGCGACTCTGCGCGACCGCCTCACTGGCACGTTCGGTCTGGCGTGGGAGCACCGCGCCCGCGGCGCGGACCGCAATCCGCAGTGGGAGATCGCTGCCGTCCCGGACAGCCTGATCGGTGAGTTCTCCTCTCGCTCACGCCTGATCGACACCGCGACCGACGCCCTCATCGCCGACCACGTCGCCCGACACGGCCGCCGCCCCACGGCCCGCACGGTCGCCCAGCTGCGCGCGCAGGCGACGCTCGCCACCCGCCCCGACAAGCAGGTCCACTCGCTGCACGACCTCACCACCGGCTGGCGTGAGCGCGCTACCGCACTTCTTGGCCGCGACGCGACGCAGTGGGCGCGGGAGGTCTCCACGTCCGGCACCGCACGGACTATCACCGCCCAGGAGGTGCCCGACGACGTCGTCGCACGCCTCGCGCAGAACGTCGTCGCCACGGTCTCGGGCAAGCGGGCGACGTGGAAGCACTGGAACCTTTGGGCGGAGGCCGAGCGGCAGACCATGGGGCTGCGGTTCGCGACGGCGACCGACCGGGAGGCGCTGGTTGCCCGTGTCGTGTCCGATGCGGAGGCGGCGTCGGTCCGGCTGACTCCGCCGGAGCTCGCTCCGAGCCCTGCGTCGATGACCCGCGAGGACGGGACGAGCCGTCTTCGACCCCGGCACAGCGTTGTCTTCACCGCCGAGCACGTCCTGGCCGCAGAGGGCCGCCTCGTTGCGCGGGCTGACGACTCGACGGCCCCACGCGCGGCGGACCGGACGGTGGCCGCGGTGCTGGGCCGCCGCGGGGCGCGGCTCTCGGGGGAGCAGCGCGCCGCAGTCGGGCAGATCGCCACCTCCGGGCGGCGACTGGACCTCTTCGTGGGGCCGGCCGGGGCCGGGAAGACCACGACGATGCGCGCGCTGCGTGCCGTGTGGGAGGAGGGACACGGGCGTGGGTCGGTGGTCGGGCTGGCGCCGTCCGCGGTGGCGGCGAAGGTGCTGGCCGACGACCTGGGGATCCCGTGCGAGAACACTGCGAAGTGGCTCTGGGAGCACGATCACGGGCGTGCCGCATTCCGGGCCGGGCAGCTCGTGATCGTCGATGAGGCGACCCTTGCTGGGACCGCGGCGCTTGACCTGATCACCGCCCTGGCCGACGTGGCGGGGGCGAAGGTGCTGCTCGTCGGCGACCCGGCCCAGCTCCAGTCCGTCGATGCCGGCGGGGCCTTCTCGATGCTCGTGGAGCACCTGCGAGAGCAGGGCGCGCCCGCCGCGGAAGTGGCCGAGGTGCACCGGTTCCACGCGGAGTGGGAACGGGCGGCGAGCCTGCGGCTGCGGGTCGGCGACGCCTCGGTGCTCGACGCATACGACGCCCACGATCGGCTCCGCGGCGGTACGACCGAGGAGATGATCGATGCCGCATACGCGGCGTGGCAGGCCGACATCGACGTCGGGCTGGGCACGCTGCTGGTCGCTGAGGCAGGCGACGTCGTGCGTGAGCTCAACGAGCGGGCGCGGGCCGACCGGATCCTGTCCGGGGCCACGTTCGACGGCGCGTCGGTGACGTTGGGCGACGGGCTCGCCGCGTCGGTGGGGGACGTCGTCATCACCCGACGGAACGACCGGCGGCTGCAGACGGCGCGTGGGTTCGTCCGCAACGGCGACCGGTGGACCGTGGTCGGGGTAGGTCGGGACGGGAGTCTGGAGGTGTGCCGTGTCGGCGTCCGGGGTGGTTCTGTGGTGTTGCCTGCGGGGTACGTCGCTGAGCATGTCGACCTTGGGTACGCCGTCACGGCTCACCGGGCACAGGGTATGACCGTCGACACCGCGCACGTCCTGGTCACTGCCTCCACGACGCGCGAGAACCTGTACGTCGCGATGACGCGGGGGAGGTCGTCGAACGTGGCGTATGTGGGACTCGACCGGCCCGACGACCTGCACGTCCCGCCGGTGCCTGGTGAGGCGACGACCCTGTCTGTGCTCAACCGGGTGCTGGAGCGGTCCGGGGTCGAGCTGTCCGCACGTCAGACGCAGCGGGCCGAGCGGGAGCAGTGGGGCTCTGTGGCACGGCTGGTGGCCGAGTACGAGCACATCGCCCAGATCACTCAGGGGCCACGGTGGAGCGCGGTGGTGACGCGGGCGCTGGTAGCGGGCGGGCTCCTGGCACCGGACCTTGGGCCGGCGCTTGGGACGACGGCGTTCGACGCGCTGTGCGCAGAACTACGTCGCGCCGAGGCCTACGGGTACGCCGTGGAGCGGCTCGTGGTCGCGGTCGCTGCCTCGCGGTCGCTGCTCGACGCGGAGGATCCGTGTGCGGTGCTCCACGACCGGATTGCGCGGGTGACCCGGCGCCCGGCACGCGGGCATCGACCGCGCATGGTCGGCGGGCTCACGCCGGAGGCGCTGGGTCCGATGGGGGACGACGAACGGGCGGCGCTGGAGGCTCGGGCGTGGCTACTCGAGAGTGCTGGACATCGAGTGGTTGGTGGGCGCGCAGACTGGTCGCAAAACCCGAACCATCCCGTCGAGGAACTGACGCCCTGGATCTGACAGGAACGGGTATCGGGTTCCGTCTGAGGAACGGCGGAGACCGGAACGGTCCCCTCCGGCCCGTCGGCGGGGCCCGGGTGCAACGCACCCGGGCCCATTAGCCGCCAGCCCGTGGATCCGCCGATACCTCTGGTCCAGAGGTCGTAGCACCGTTCGACCTCCGGGCCGCGAACTCGGCGTCCGTCCAAGGGGTCTCTCGGTTCCAGAGGACGGTGATGACGTACTTGTCCGCGAGATGTACCGGTACGGCCAGTTCGCCCCTCTGCAAGACGTACCTGCCGGGACCGAAGTGGTCGGACGGATAGGTCGTCACCGGCTCGGCGATGATCTCGAGGATCTCCCGGACAGTGACGTTGCGACGGGCGGCGGCACTCCGGGCATGCGCGCCAATCCGCCATCCGAGTGTCGTGCTGAGGTCGACGGTCATTGCGCAGAATCCGCGGCCGCGAAGAGCGCCCGATGGCGCTCCTTCCTCTCCCAGCTGCCAGCGATCCCCCGATCGTTACGGAAGCCAAAGATCGTGAGATACCTCAGGATCTCCCGATCCTGCCAGCCCTCAGCGAGCAGGTTGGCCGCGGCCGTCCGTGCTGCTTGGAAGTCGCGGTCCTCCCTCGCAGGCTCCTTGTGTCCGAGCACTATGAGCCTGTCTATACCGGACTTGACGTTGCTGGGGAGCACGGCTGCGATAGGTCGCATTTGACCCTTCGACTTGTCCTCGAGCCGACTGCTTCCGGGCTTAGGGAGCCGCAACAACTTCATCGGGGCGAAGTGCTTGTAGGTCGCACATGTGACCGTTCGCAGCCGACGCCAGGTGTCGTCGTCGAACGACTGGACGACGTGATCCGGAACAACGACCATCCCTTGCTGGTGAGTAGCAATCACCAACTCCCGCCAGGCGAGTACCTGTGCGAGCCACGCCTCGCCGTCTTCCGGGATGATCTCCACGCCGATGTAGGGACGGCGTTCGCCCACAGCCTTGAGTCCTGGATCCAGGACCCACTTTTCGACTGCCGACCAGCGCTCTCGATCCTTCGTATCCCCCCGGCCACCGATGACAGCGACAGGCGTTCGAGAGTGCTTGTGCATGCCGCTCATCACCAGGTCGATCCAGGTCATCGGAGGGATGTCGATCGAAACGGCCACGATGGCCTCCTTCCACGCGGGCGACCGTCGCCCTGCAGTGCTGCCAGCATGGCCCGAATCGGCAGCGACGTTGCGGTGGGTAGAAACCGGCTCTGGCTAGTGGACGAAATCACTTGCTAAAAGGCATCGTCAACCGTCTGACCTGGGACAACGCCGCCCCGGTGTTATGAGGGGAGTATCGGCAGGACGCTCTCGATGAGCACCCGCACTACACGGACGTAGTCGCGTTCCGCCGCGAGGAGCCCGGCCGTCTCGCGCAGTCTGGTCACGGTCGCGGCATCTGCGGTCAGAGCGCTCTTGATCGTGGCGGCGACGGATCGTGGGTCCGCTGGCCTGGCGAGGTACCCCGTGACTCCGTCGATCACGGTGTCGATGAGCCCGCCGGTCGCTGTCGCGACGACGGGCCCTGCTCCTGCGAGGAACGCTTCCAGCGGGATGCGGCCGAACGGTTCGATCCGGGACGGGACGACGACGGCGCGTAGCGCTGGGTGGTGGAGCAGGCCGGGGATACCGGGGTCGAAGCGCGTCCAGAGCGTGACGGGCATCCCGGCGCAGCGCCGGGCCAGGTGCTCCTGAAAGGGCGTCATTCGCTCGCCGTCGGTGACGGCGGCGAGGAGCAGGTGCGGGACCGGGATGCCGTCGTCGAGCAGGAGCTCGATCGCGTCGAGGAGGTCGTCGAAGCCCTTGTAGGGTTCGGCGCGGCCGAACGCGAGGAGGAAGCCGCCTGCCGCTTCGGCGGGTAGGTCGGGCGCCGCGCTGAGCGGGACGGGTTCGCCGGTGAGCCCGTCGGGAACGTCGAGAACGCATTCCGCAGGGACTCCGGCCCTGGTGAGTACGTCGCGCATGTGGGTGCTGATCGCGCCGACGTCGGCTCCGGCGGCGAGCCAGCCGCGCAGTCCTGCACGTTCCCAGGCCTCGTGCTCGGGGTCGTCATGGTGCAGGGCAGTGGACCGGGGCAGGTAGACGGCCCGCCAGCCCGGCGCGAGAGCGAGCTGCGGTCCGAGTCCGACGAAGGGTCGGTCGATGGCGAGGAGTGCCCCGCCGTCGTACCGCTCGGTCACAGACCGAAAGACGTGAGCCGCGTGGGCGCTGAGGTGCTGGAACGCGGTCAGGTCACCGAACCGGGTCCGCCCACCCGTGCCGTTGTCCAGGTCCAGGACCTCGTGCGGTACCCGCTTGAGGATCGCCAGCGCCTGTGTGTGCGCGTCTTTGTCGTACTGGGGGCTGGTGGGGTCCAGCCGCACGGGCATCACGACGAGCGTCGCGTCGGCGGGCAGGTGGTCCGCTGCTGCGGCGAGGAGCGCCTGGTTGGACAGACCGGCGCCGGTCGCGGCGGAGTAGAAGCCGTCGTGCAGCGCGACCACGAGAGCCCGCCTCACGTCAGCGCCTGGCGGATCGCGTGCCCGACGGCGTCCCGGCTCTCCTCGGCGTCTACCCGGATCACAGGAACACCGGCGAGGAGGTCAGCCAGAAGGGGATCCACCGCACCCACCACGCCGACCGGGTCGGCGTAGAACGCGCGCAGCCGTGCCAAGGGCTCGGGGTGTGCCCAGGGGTGGGCGACGTCGAGCCGGCCCGCCCGCCGGGCGAGGCTGGTCGCGGGTGAGCAGTCCAAGACGACCCACCGCGACGGCAGGGTCAGGTCGCCTGCGACGAGCCGCCCGTGCACCCACGCTGCCCGTTCGGGCAGGTCGCCGACGGAGGCCGCCCAGCCGAGCGCGGTGAGCCAGTCGCGGTCCGCGACCACGTTTCCGGCCTGTGCGAGGGTGCGGGCCTGGGTGTCTTTGCGGAGCCAGTTCGCCAGGTGCGGTTGCTCCTCGTCGTGGTGGGGGTAGGCCTGCAGGTCCAGGACTTCCGTTGTGGGGGAGGTGTACTCCCCGAGCACGGCGTACCCCCGGTCGGCCAAGGCGGAGAGCACGGTCGTCTTGCCCGCGCCAGGCATACCCTCCAGGACGACCAGCCCGGTCGTCGTCGCGACGCTGGCGGCTGCGCGCACTTCAGAAGAGGACGTCATGCTCGGCCTCCTTCGGGGGCTCGACCCGGTCCACGGGGGCGGAGAACATCGCACCGTCGTCGGCGCGGGCCAGGGCCCAGCCCTGCAGCAGCCCGGTGTCGACGAGGACGACACCTTCGGGCGTCGCCAGGTAGACGTCCCGTCCGATCCGGCACACGATCTCGCCGGCCAGCACGGCTCCGGCGGTGAGGGGGCCGAGTGCGAGGGTGGGCGTGAGACCGCCGTCGGGCAGCGGGTAGGCGGGGCAGTGGTCCACCGGCGTCGCCGTCAGCCGGGCCTGCCCCGATGGCCAGGTCAGCCCGCCGGTCCGCTCGACCAGGGCGACCAGGTCGGCGGCCCTGGCCGACGGCGTCCCGGGCGCCCGCCGTGCCGCCCGCTTGGCGACCGCGGTGACCTGCTGCGGCAGGCCGAGGGCGGTGGTGAGCAGCGCCTCGCACCGGCGTGCGGCCACCAGGGACCCGCGGGACAGGAACAGCGACGACAGGGCGCCCTGCTCCAGCAGGCGGGTGTGTCCCCGTTCGGCGGCGGTGATCCCGACCTTCACGATGGGGCCGTGGTGGGCCAGGTAGACGTGGAACTCGCGGGGGTCGTCCAGCCGTGTGTCGGTCGCGATGGACCGGGAGCGCGCCATCGCGGCGCACGAGGCGCACTGTCCCGAGCGCGCGGCCGGGTCGATCGTGGTGCCCAGCGCGCAGGGGATGCGGCGTCCGTCGGACCAGACGCCCACGCAGCGGCGGTCACCGACGACCCGCAGCGCGAGCCGGGCCCCGACGGTCAGGTCGCTGGTGCGCACCTCATCGGTGGGGGAGAGCCACTCCAGGGCCGCCTTCGGGTGGGGTCCGGTCCAGACGAGCCCGGTAGGCCGCCAGGCGGGTGCGGACGTGCCGGTCATGGGGCGCCTCCCAGCGGTTGTAGACGTCGTGCAGGACCTTGCCGCCGGCCAGGAGCAGGATGTCGGCCAGGGCTTCGGCGGGGGTGTCGGGCAGGTGCAGGTGGTTCCGCATCCTGTCAGCGGCGAGCTCGGCCCGCACCACGCGCTTGACCTCCAGGCCGGTCACGACGGCGTCGTCACCCCCGACCAGGACGAGCACCTGGGACGGTGCGGAGGTGAGGTAGTCGGTGACCTCGGCGACGAACCCGGCCCCATACGCGTCGGGGTAGAGGCGGCTGACCAGGCCCGGGGTGAAGGTGCGTTCGGTCTCGTGCACGATCCGGAAGTACCGGTGAAGCCGCGCCCTGATCGTCGCTGAGGGGGCGCCGGGCTTGATGATCGCGATGGTGACCCTTTGCGGCAGGGCCCAGGTGCGGCGCTGCTGCGGGGCGGGGCTGCGCACCGCGGCCGCCCATGTGTCGAAGCAGCCGCACGGCTGGTCCAGTCCCGGGTGCTCGGGCACCGGTCGGGACAGCGCGGCGGCCATCACGGGGGCGCAGGTGGGGCAGCCGGCCTCGCCGTCGGGCACGGGCCGGACCATGCCCGAGGACCGGACCCCGACCCACCACGCGTCCCACACCGAACCGCCTGCGATCTGTGGGGCGGGTCTGCCGCGTAGGGCTGCTTCCAGGCCGAGGCCGAGGGCGGCGGACAGCCGTAGCGGGTCCACGATCATCGGACCATCACCTCCGCCGAGGCCGCGCACTCGGCCGACTCGACGACCGTGACCTCCAGCCGCTCCACGCGCGGGCAGGACTCGTGCAGGACGGCGCCGAGCTGGTCGGCGAGGTACCCGGCGAGCTCCTCGGTGCTCGTGGAGACCATCGGCAGCAGCGTCACCCACGCGCGGGGAAGGCTGAACCAGGCCCCGCCGCCGCTGACGTGGAGCAGGCCGTCCTCCTCCATCACGAGCAGGCCTGGTGCCTCGGTCGCGACCAGCGTCCGACGTTTGAGGGGCGCGATCGTGTCGCGCAGGGCTGCTTTGAGGACCGCGAAGTCGGCGACCATCCCGGCGTCGTCCGGATCGCCCCACACTGTGAGCGTGACCTGGTACGTGTGGCCGTGGAGCGGCTCCAGGACGCCGTCGTGCAGCCCGGTGTGGGCAGCGTTGAAGTCCCAGCCCGGCCCGCCCACCTGGGCGCGTACCCGGCGGGCGGCCGACGTCGCGACGGCCCTCATGCTCTACCAGCCGCCAGGGCCATGAACTCCGCGCGGGCGGCGACGTCGTCCAGGAGCAGGCCGCGCAGGGCGGACGTCTTGGTCACCGACCCGGCCGCCCCGACCCCGCGCAGAGTCATGCAGGTGTGCTCGGCCGAGACCAGGACGCCGACCCCGGCCGCGTCGAGCTGGTCGGACATCCAGTCCGCGACCTGCCGGGTCAGCCGCTCCTGGACCTGCAGACCGCGGGCGTAGTGCTGGACCACGCGGGCGACCTTGCTCAGCCCCACGATCCGGTACCGGGGCACGTACCCGACGTGCGCGACGCCGACGAACGGCAGCACGTGGTGCTCGCAGACCGACACGAAGCGGATGTCGCGCACCAGGACGAGCTGGCCCGGCTCGGCCGTCACCTCGAAGTCCGTCGCGGTGAACGACGCAGGGGTGGTCATCTCCTGCAGCGCCCGCACCATGCGGCCGGGCGTCGCCGCCCGGCCGGGAACCGTCAGGTCGAGACCGAGCGCGGCGAGCATCCGTCCGGCGTGGGTCTCGGCGGCGGCCAGATCGGCCGTGGTGGTGGGGGCGGGTTCGATGGTGGTGGTCATGCCGGTCCTCCGTGGTCGTCGGGTCGGAAGGGGGTCTCGCGCGCGGGCCGCAAGGGGAAGTGGAGCCCGCGCGCGAGAGCTCAGGGGCGCATCGCCGCCGGGGCGAGCGCGAGGGACAGCAGCACGGTCTCGGCACCGCGCTCGGCGATGGTCCCGGTCACGTGGTCGGCCGCGGCCTGCACGACCGCGGGCGCGTGTCCCATCGCGATGCCGCGGGCCGCCCAGCGCAGCATGTCGAGGTCGTTGATCCCGTCGCCCACGGCCACCGTGTCCTGCGGGGCGACATCGAGACGCCGTCGGACCGCCTCCAGCGCGACGGCCTTGCTCGTGCCCGCCGCGGTGAGGTCCACCCAGTCCGGGCCGGCCGGGTTGGCGGTCACGCCCGTCGCAGCCAGGGCCGGGGCGAACCGGGCCAGGCCCGGCGCAGCGAGGGCGACCCGGGGGCAGGGCTCGAGGGCCAGGTCCACCAGCGGCATGACCTGCTGGGGACCGTTGAGCATGCCGGGCGGGAATGGCCGGTCCACGCGCCACCCCCGCCCGACCTCCTCCACGGCGACTCGCACGGACGGGACCAGGCTGAGCGCCCTGTCCAGGGCGGGGGCAGGGTCGAAGGTCAGCGCGTGATCCAGGCGCCAGCCCGACGGCGCCAGAGGATCCAGGCGGATCGTCAGCGACCCGTTCGAGGCGACCACGTACCCGGCCGACAGGTGGACCCTGCGGGCGACCGTCAGCGCTCCGACGGCGGACCGGCCCGTCGCAAGAACGACATGGTGGCCGGCCTCGCGGACCAGGGCGACGGCCTTGGCGGTGCTGTCGGGCAGGTCGCTGCCGTCCAGGAGCGTGCCGTCGATGTCGAGTGCGATCAGGTGCGGTGGTGTTGCCATCGTTCCCCCTGTGTCGGTGCTGAGCGGTCCGCCGGAGTGCTCGGGTGGGCCGGTCACCTGAGCGTCGCCGTGAACGGGGGCGGGCCGACAGGTGACAGGTGGGGACAACTCGCTCGTCACCGTGGCTCCCCACGGGTGGTTCGGGGCACGATGGGGCTATGACGGATCGGCCTCACTGGGCGGACAGGCTTCGCCGGGAACGCGAAGCGCGCGGGTGGTCCCAGGCGCGCGCCGTCATGAACCTCCGCGCGATCTATGCGCGTGGCAACAGCGGCAAGGAGGGCGGCAGCCAGGAGTCTCTGGTGCGGCAGTGGAAGGAGTGGGAGTCGGGCAGGGTGCGTCCCAGGTCGTGGGCGCCCTACGTCGCGGCCGTGTTCGGAACGGTAGAGGCGGACCTGTTCCCCGTCGAAGTGCCGGCCGGTGACTTCGAGCTGGTCCGCACCGCTGGGATGGACACCGCCGAGCTTCTCGCGCGGTTGCAGCACAGCACCATCAGCGACGCGACGGTCCATGCCATCCGGGTCACGGTCGAGCGCCTGTGCACCGAGTACCGGTACCGCAACGCCGATGACCTGCGCGCCGAGGGCCAGGAATGGCTACGGCGCATCGTCCGCCTCCTGGACGAACGGCTCACGTTCGCCCAGCACGGCGACATCCTGTCGCTCGCCGGGCGGCTCGCGCTGCTGGTCGGGTGCGTCGAGTACGACTCCGGACGACGGGTGCCTGCGGAGTCCACGCGCCGGTTCGCGCTCGACCTGGCTCGCCAGGTCAACGACAACGACGTCGCCGGCTGGGCCTACGAGATGGGTGCCTGGTTCTCCCTCACCGCTGGCGACCTGCACCGCACGATCGCCATCGCGCAGCACGGCATCGAGACCGCTGGTCCACGAGGTGTCAGCGCCCAGCTCGCGGCGCAGGCGGCCAAGGCCTGGGCCCGGCTGGGGAACACCCGGCAGGTCGAGCTCGCGTTGGAACAAGGGCGGGAGATTCTGGCGGCGCTACCTGTGCCCGAGAACCCCGACGACCACTTCGTCATCGATCCCGCCAAGTGGCACTTCTACGAGATGGACGTCTACCGCAACGTCGGCAACGACGCGCTCGCCACCCTCTACGCGGAGGAGGTGCTCAGGGCTGGCGGTGAGGTGGGCGGGATGGAAC
Organism: Antribacter sp. NEAU-D49; assembly: GCF_057158775.1. Taxonomy (NCBI): domain Bacteria; kingdom Bacillati; phylum Actinomycetota; class Actinomycetes; order Micrococcales; family Promicromonosporaceae; genus Antribacter; species Antribacter sp. NEAU-D49. The sequence continues at coordinate 24,577 of NZ_JBXTSN010000023.1, forward strand.
GCAGCCCGATGCGAACGGCCGAGGCCAGGATCACCCTCGCCGTCGTCGCAGCGCGGGGCGGCGACGTCGACGCTGCGGCCGATTACGGGGTCCAGGCGCTGCGCGGAGACCGCCACTCGTTGCCGAGCATCACGATGGCCGCGAGCGAGCTGACCAACCAGCTGACGACGCTCGGGCTCGCCGGTGATCCGCGAGCAGAGTCATTCACCGAGGCGCTGGCGACCCTGGCGGTCCGCTCGGCCTGATGGGCGGCGTTCTCCCGCCTTCAGAAGGGATCGTCTGAGCCCTGGGGCCGGTACGGCGCTCGAGTCCTGTCCTGCTGGACGGGCGGGGAGTCCAGAGCTCGTGCCGCGCTCCGGCCTCGGACAGGTCGGCGCGGGTAGGGCCGTCGCGGGATCGAGGTGTAGACGTCGCGGGCCTGGAGCCACACGATGAGTTCGTCCGTGCTGGACGGGGCGCCGATCGGCTTGATCATCACCATGACGTGGTCCGTGGTCCAGCGGATCGCGCGTCCGGGGATCAGTTCGTCGCCGTCGGGCCAGGCGAGGCGGACGATCACGGCGATGCTTCCTTGTGGGCGAACGGGCGCGCTCTCGGGCATCGAGTGGTTCAGCGGTCGGTCCGCCGGCCACCAGTCGCCTCCGTCCCGTTCACGCACCAGACAAGGCTAGCCCAGTATCGAACGTGCGTTCGATAGGTCGGAACGGGCCGGTAGGGCAACTCGGTAAAGAATCACCCTAGACTCATCGAAGTCTGGCCCATATCCTCAGGTCACAGCCGAGGGAGGGGGACCTGTGGGCTGGCGCGCGCTTGCGAGCACTCCGGCGGCTGAGCCGGCTGGGGGCGGGTTCGACCCGTCGGTCTATATCGACTTCGCGAGCCTGACGATCGCTGTCTCGATGGCTGCGATCACGGTGATCACCTTCGTGCTGGCGGTGGGCGCCGTCGTGGGCCTGCGCACTCTGGCCGAGGTCCGGCGGGACCGGGACTCGTTGCGGGCTGAGCTTGCGGAGGCGGCTCTGCATCGGGCGGAGCTGGACGAGCGGTTGGGTGCGTTCGAGCGGGAGTCGGAGCGGATCGTGCTGGCGGCGCACCTGTACAACGAGGGTCAGTCGGCGTATGTCGAGGCCGACTACGACCGGGCGGTCGCGTACTTCCAGCAGGCGTTGGAGATCCAGCCGGGCAACGGGCGGATCCGGGTGCGGTTGGCGCGGTCGTACATCAACAAGGGTCTGAACAGGGTGGCTGAGGCGGTCCTGGAGGCTGCGGATCCTACGGACAGGGACTCGGCGGGCACGTGGCGTGCGCTGGCGACGGCTTACCGGTACGAGTTGCCGGACCGGGCGATGGACCACGCGATGAAGGCGATCCGCGCCGACGACGGCGCGTACGAGAGCTGGGACTATCTGGGTCTGCTGCTGCGGGACCAGGGCCGGTGGGCGGAGTCCCGCGAGGCGCACCGGACGGCGATGTCGCTGGCGCCGATGGAGCCGACGTCCCTGTACTTCGCGGCCCTGGTGACGCAGCGGATGGGCGACACCCGGGAGGCCGGGGTCCTGCTGGCGGAGTCGATGAAGTGTGTGGAGCTCAAGCGGCGTGCGGGGCAGATGAAGCGGGCCTGGGCGGACGTCATCGAATGGACCTACGAATACTCGCGCGGAACCGCGTCCTCGCGGGCGAAGGCGCTGCGTCTGGCGCGGCACATGGCCGGGTACAGCGCCGCGAGGAACCGGCAGGCGGTCCTCGGACACATGGAGTTCTACCTCGCCGCCCGTGGCGAGGACCCTTCCGAGAACCTCTGCGTGCGGGCGTTCGACCGGGCCGCCGAGGCTGAGGAGCGCACGGCGTGAGCGGGTTGCAGCGCGATGTGGTCGTCGAGTTCGCCGGGATGCCGAAGAGCGGGAAGACCACCGTGCTCGACATCGTGTCCCACCGGATCCGACGGGCCGGCTGGCCGGTCGGCGACTTCCACGGCGGCGGCCGGTATGCCCCGATCGACAAGAGCGACCTGGCGAGCCTGAACCTCTACCTCGCCGGCAGCGCCCTGCAGTACCTCGCCGCGATCGGCGCCGATCAGCGCCCACCACGTTTCCACCTGCTCGACCGCGGGCTCAACGACCGCGTCATCTTCTCCCGGGCACTCGGCTCGCTGGGCCTGGTCGAGGACTCACACGTCGCCGCGGTGGAGACCCTCGCCCGCGAGCCCGGAGTGCGCGGCCGGGTGGACGTGTGCTTCGTCTTCGTCACCTCGCCCGACCTGAGCCTGCAGCGCGAGCACGCGCACCGCCTCGTCCGAGCCCCGGGCCGGGTTATGAACACGGCCAGGCTCGGTGCCCTGCGTGCGGCAGCCGTGGGTTTCGCCCACGAGGAGCCGACGACGCCCGGGCCGCTTGTCGTCCAGGTCGACACCACCGCGCTCGACGGCCGCGTCGAGGACACCGCACGCACCGTGCTCACCACGATCGCGAACCTCCTGCCGCCCGAGGTCGCGAGGACTCTGGAGACCGACGCATGAACGGCAAGCTCGTCCCGGTGCGGTTGTTCGCCGCGGCGCCCGTCCGAGAGGCGATGGGCACGATCGTGATGACCAAGGGCGTCTACGACCTGACCCACGCCGGGCACGTCCGCTCGCTGCAGGCGGCGAGCCGACTGGGCAAGACCCTCGTGGTCGGCGTCGCCACCGACGAGTCGGTCCGGGTGGCGAAGGGCCCCGGCCGGCCGGTCCTGTCGTTCGTTGAGCGGGTCGAGATCATCACCGCCCTGGAGTGCGTCCGGTACGTCGTCGCCTACGACGTCGGCGCGGTGGCCGGTGTGGTCCGCGCGGTCCGGCCGGACGTCTTCTGCGCGAGCCACTTCGACGCGTTCGACGCCGCGGAACGGACCGAGCTCGAGAGCCTCGGCGTGCGGTTCCGTGAGGTCCCCCGGCCACCCGTGCGGTCGACGTCGGACCTGATCTCCGCGATCCGCGACACTCCAGGGGAGAGGATGCACCAGTGACCGCGCTCGTGAAGATCGGTGTGAGCTTCGCCGTCGAAGGCCCCGCAGCCGACGACTGCCGGTTCGTCAACACCGCGATCAGCCGGCGCTTCGGCTCCCTGGTCACGTTCGGCCACGGCGGCAACTCCCGCCCGCACGTCACCGTCGCGCTCGGCACCGTCGACGTCGCCGACATCGAGAAGGTGGTCGGCCTCGTCGCGGCCGAGGTGCCACGCCTTCGGCCCTTCGTCCTGCGGTTCGGCCCGGTCGCCCGCGAGCACGTCACGGGCCAGTACGTCCTTGCGGACGTCGTCGCCGACGACGACGTCCGCGCGTGGCGGGCACAGGTCCGCGAGAAGGTCGCGCCGCTGATGCAAGGGCTCGGGCGGACGACGTCGGACCCCCACCTCACCATCGCCGTCCTGGAGGACCATGCCGAGGAGGTCGACCACCTGCTCTCCCGTGCCCCGGTACGGGTCTCGGACTGCACCGTGACGGCGGTCGAGGTCGCCTACGCCGGGCCGAAGGGCGCCAAGGGCGACGTGATCCAGAGGTTTGTCATCGATGACGACTGACCTGGACGACGTCGTGCGCGACCTGCGCCGCGGCCCGATCGCCGGGACCGGCCATTCCACGCTGATGACGACCGACGCGCTCCGGGCGGCGTTCGGCCTGGCCTTCCAGGCGCACGGCGGGCAGACCCGTGCCAACGGCACCCGGTACCTGGCGCACCCGGTCCGGGTCGCACACCTGGCGGCCGCTATCGGTGGGACCGAGGATGCGATCATCGCCGCCCTGCTGCACGACGTCGTCGAAGACTCTGACGTGCCGCTCACCGCGGTCGAGGACCAGTTCGGGAAGCGGGTAGCGGGAATCGTCGACGCGGTGAGCGCCGCGAAGCCGGTACCGGGGGAGAGCAGGGAGGCGCGGCGGCTGCGCAAGGAGGCGAAGCTCGACCGCCTGCGCGACGCCGACGACGACACCATGCGGGTCCACGCCAGCGATGTGCTCGACAACGCCATCTCCTGGCGGTACCTGCACCCTCACCATGACGCATGGGCCAAGATCCCGCGCTGGATGTTCCAGCTGCGCGAGTACCAGCTCGAGCTGATCGGACCCCGGTACCCGGCGGTCACATCCCACCTCCTCGACGAGCTGTGTTACCAAGCCGGGCGCGGGCACGTCGAAGGGTCCTGGGAGACGCCGTGAGACTGGTTCGGCACAGCCAGAACGTCTGGATCAACGACACCGACACCCCCGGGCCCCGGACCGTGATCGTCGACGGCCGCCCGTGGCACCGGTTCATGGATTACCTCTACGTCCCGGTCCCGCCCTCGGACATGGAGCCGGCCCTGGTGCGGGAGGTCTGCGAGGCGCGTTACGCGCAGCGTGACCACGTCATCGACTGGACCCTGCACACGAGGGTGCAGGGCGCGATGCTCGCGCTGTTGCAGGAGAGCGGGCTTGCGCCGAGGCGCGTGCTCGACTTCGGTACCGGATTCGGTGTCGGCGCCGAGACACTGCGCGCCGCGTTGGGGGCTGGCGTCGTCGGGTGCGACATGAGCCTCACGACCTTGCGCGCTGCCGGGGTGCGGAACGTGGTGCTCGTGGCACCGGAAGGTCCCCTGCCGTTCGCGGACGGAGCGTTCGACCTCGTGCACGCACTGTTCGTCATGCATTTCCCCGTTCCCGAGGCGATGCTCCGTGAGCTCCGGCGGGTGGTGGCGCCGGGCGGGGCGCTCGTGGCCAACTGCTACGGCGAAGGAGCCGATGAGTACCGGAGGCGGATGCTAGCGGCGGGATGGGTGCTGGTGAAGTCGCGGTCTGTCGACCCTGGTTCAGGGCACGTTGCCGACCTGTGGCAGTGAGAGTCGGACGAACAATTGTCGAGATGGCGGCGTGTTGCTGAGTGCGCCGTGCTCCTTGACCGGGAGCGGGCCGTAGGCCCGTGCCCCTTCCTGGAGGCCACGGAACTTGACGATCCGGGAGGCCTTCCCGAGCGGCCCCACCAGTCGATGTGGTCGCCTGGGGATCTGACGGGTCGCGCGTGAGGAGTTCACGGCCGTCGCGCTGGCTCTCAAGAGCTCGAGCGCGACGAACAGAGACTGACTGCTGGCCTCAGCCTGGCGGACCGCGTCCGTGCGAAGAGATAGTGTGCGCTCACCCACCGAACGTCGCGTGGTCCCACGTCCCTGCGCGTGCGGGGGTGATCCCGCTGTGTGGTAGACGCCGGTGGGGTCCCCGCGGGTGCGGGGTAGCGGCCGGATGCTCAGCGATCGTTGGCATCCGGCCGTAGTGCTTCGGTTTGCAGGGACGCCGACCCTCGGTGCCCACCCCACCGCAGCAGTAGGCTGTCTGTTATACGCATTGCAAGTCTGTGTATGTCTGGACATGTCGGGCTCGGCGTGGGAGCCTTGCTCTGCTGCAGCTGCGCCAACGGGATCCCGAATCGGTGCAGCTGCAGTCCACGGGCGGCCACTCGACCGCCTTGGGACACACGTTGGTCCAGGCGCCGTGGAGGCTCCAGTTGCTGAGTGAGCGATCGAGGGCGTTGTGGGGCAAGACCGGCATGCGTCGCGATGGCACGCTCACCTGGCTGCCTCTGCCCCAGCACCTGGCGGACACCGCAGATGTTGCTACGGCTCTTGTCGAGAGGTGGTTGCCGCCGCTCACGCGCGAGATGATCGCTCGATGTCTGGAGCCGCAGGGCCATGGCGTCGATGTGCTTGCCGACGTCAGGGCTCTCGCTGTTCTTGTTGCAGGTGCCCACGATTGTGCGAAGGCGACTCCTGCTTTCCAGGTGAAGGTGTCCGGACAGGGACATTCGCACGCCGTGCTCGCAGATCGGGTGCGGGAGGCCGGATTCGACCTGCGGCCCGAGGATCTTCTCGACTTTCGCGATCTTCCGCACGGCAGGGCGGGGCAGGTTGTCATGTCGCGCTGGCTCGCCGAGCGGCATGGTTGGGACCGTGAAGCCTGCCGTGCCGTGGGTTCGATCGTCGGCGGACATCACGGCGTGCCCTCGCAGACGGCGGAGGTGCAACGCGCGCGGGCAGCGACGAGGCTGATCGGAGAGGGCGCCTGGGTCGATGCCCAGAACGAGCTGCTGGACGAGCTCGTCGAAAGCCACGGTCTTGCGTCGTGCCTCGCACGCTGGAAGAGCTTGCGCCTGTCGGGCCCGGCGATCATGGTCTTGTCGGGGCTGGTCATCATGGCCGACTGGATCGCGAGCCAGCCGTTGTTGTTCCCGCAGATCTCGGTTGACGAGCTGGCGGTGGACGACCGGAACCGGTTCTCGCGTGCCTGGGCTCGGCTCCGATTCCCCGCGCCGTGGCGGGCCGTGGATCAGGGCCTGGACGCGACGACCATGCTGCGCGAGCGTTTCGCCCTACCCGCCGGGGCCGAAGCGCGGCCAGTCCAGGTCGCTGCGCTCGACGCTGCGCGGTCGATGAGAACCGCCGGGTTGTTGATCATCGAGTCGCCCATGGGTGAGGGAAAGACAGAAGCTGCGCTGATTGCCGCCGAAGTCCTTGCTGCCCGCTTCGGCGCGAGCGGCGTGTTCGTCGCCCTACCGACGCAGGCGACGAGCGATGCGATGTTCGGGCGCGTTCTCCGATGGCTCGAACGTGTGCCGTCCGAGCGACAGGACCTGACGGAGGGGCTCTCAGTCTCGGCGGAGGCGAGGACGGTGTACCTGGCCCACAGCAAGGCCGTGCTCGATCCGGTGTTCCGCTCGCTGCAGTCCTCCGGCTTCGCGGCCGATATCGATGACACGGGCGATGCCCGGCGTCACCGCGGCGACCACCGGCGTTGCCGGGGTGCGGCTCATGTGAACTGGTGGTTCTCGGACCCAAAGCGCGGGGTGCTTGCCGACTTCGTCGTGGGGACGATCGATCAGGTCCTGTTCACCTCGCTGCAGGCGCGGCATGTCGTCCTGCGCCACCTCGCTATGGCGAGGAAGGTCGTGGTGCTGGACGAGATCCATGCCTACGGGATCTTCTCGACCGTCTACCTGGAGCGGGCCCTGGAGTGGTTCGGGGCCCACGGTATCCCGGTCGTGGCTCTGTCCGCGACACTGCCGACCGGGCTCCGGACCCGGCTGGCCGCGGCCTACGAGAAGGGCCGGGCGTCGCAGGTTCCCGCCGGGCGGGGCGCCCTGTCTACGAGCCTGCGTGGGCACGGCAAGCGGGACGCAGTGCCGGCAGGTGGCCGCGAGGTCGTAGTGGGCGCTGGTTCGACGTCGTTCGTCACGTCCACCCAGCAGGGAATCGTGCACCGGGGCGGCGTCGGGGTGTCAGACCGTGCGGTCGATGTTCGGGTCGACGTCTTGGGAAAGGATGACCGTGACCTGGTCGCGGCGGTTGGGCACGCGCTGGGGCTCGTGCAGGGGCCAGGCGGCTCGTGGACTGGTGAACCCAGAGGATGCGTGCTCGTCATGCGGAACACGGTCCTACGTGCCAAGGAGGCGGCGAGGCTGCTGAGGCGGGTATTCGGGCACCTGGGCGATGACGGGGCGCTTGTCCGACTGCATCATGCCCAGTTCATCACGCACGACCGCCAGCGCAACGACGGCGAGCTTCGCCGGGAGCTCGGTCCTCCCGGCCTCGGCACCGGTCCCGACGAAGGCCGGGGCGCCCGCCCGCTCGCGCGCGTCGTGGTCGCGACGCAGGTCGCTGAGCAGTCGCTCGACATCGACGTGGACCTGCTGATCACCGACCTGGCCCCGATGGATCTCCTCCTGCAGCGGATGGGTCGGCTCCATCGCCATCGACGCCTTGAGCGTGACCGGCCGCCGGCGCTACGTGTCCCGAGGTGCCTGGTCACAGGCGTCGGGTGGCCCGGCGGCGAGAAGTTGCCTGAGCTGGTCCAGGGAAAGGCAATTTATCGGAGCGCCCCGCTGCTACGCGCTGCAGCCCTGTTGCACGACATCGCCGGGCGGGACTCGGTGGTGCGTCTCCCGGGTGACCTGCGGCCCCTGGTCGAGGCGGCCTACGCCGAGAAGGTTCCCGGCCCCTCGGCCTGGAGCGACGCCTTGAGAGCCGCGGATGCGAAGGACGCCGAGCACTGGGCCAAGAAGGTACGCGCCGCAGAGGCATTCCTCCTCAAGGGCCCCGGAGACGTCGCGTCGCTTGACGACCTGCTCGCCGGTTACGCCGGAGAGGCCGAGACCGAGCGGCCCGACCGCCCCCGGGTCCGCGACGGCGAGGAGTCCATCGAGGTCCTGCTGCTCGAGGCGCACGAGGGGTACTACCGGCTTCCGGAAGGAGCCGGTCCAGGACTTGCCGGGATGCTGGTCGCGCCGGAGGCCGCCCGGGACGACAAGGAGATCGCGCTCGCGCTGGCCCGCTGCGCTGTCCGCCTGCCGGTGAAGGTCGTGACCGGAGACCGTGGCCCGGAGCTGCTCGCAGCGCTGGAGGAGACGTACCACCACGCCTGGCAATCGAGTGACTGCGTGCTCAGAGGCCAGCTTGTGCTGGAGATGAGACACGATCGCGACGGCACGCCGGTGCCGGTCGGAAGCCATGTCTACAGGTACACCCGCGAGGAGGGACTGGACGTGATGCCGAGATGAACGACGTCGAGCTGGAGCACCGACCGTTCGACCTGACCGACCAACCGTGGATCGCTGCGCTGGACCGGGACGGCCGGGTGGTCGAGGTCTCGATCCGGGAGGCGTTCGCGCGGGCGGATGAACTGCGAGAGATCGTCGGAGAGGTGCCGACCCAGGCTTTCGCGATCTTGCGACTGCTGCTCGCGATCCTGCACCGAGCGATCGAAGGACCGACGAAGGTCGATCACTGGGTCATGATCCGGGAAAGCTGGGGCGAGGCCGCAGAGATGGTTGTCGAATACCTCGACGCTCACCGTGACCGGTTCGACCTGCGGCACCCGAGCGCGCCGTTCTTCCAGGTCGCCGATCTGGAGTACCAGAAGGGGGGTGCCGATCGTCTGGAGATGATCCTCGCCGACGTGCCGAACGGTGCCCCGTACCTCACGACCAGAACGCGTTCCGGCATCGAGAGGCTGTCCTGGTCCGAGGCCGCGCGGTGGGTCGTACACACGCAGGCGTTCGACACCTCGGGAATCCGCGCCGCAGCAGTCGGAGACCCGCGGGCGAGCGGCGGCAAGGTGTTTCCGATCGGGACTGGGTGGGCAGGACAGATCGGCGGGATCTACCTACAGGGAAAGAGCCTGAAGGAGACCCTGCTGCTCAACCTGGTCGAACCCAGCAGCGCGCGCATGGCGGTGTCCGACGACGACCTTCCCGCCTGGGAGCGTTCGGTCCACACGGCCGCTCCCGAGGGCGTCGAGGGTCGCGAACCTACCGGCCCGGTCGACCTGTACACGTGGCAGGCCCGTCGTGTTCGTCTGGTGGGGGACGACGACGCCGTCAGCGCGGTCGTCCTGTGCAACGGTGACCGGGCTGTGCCGCAGAACCGTCACATTGTGGAGCCGATGTCGGCATGGCGGTACTCCGACCCGCAGACGAAGAAGGCCAAGACTCGTACCTACATGCCGCAACAGCACGACCCCTCCCGGTCGCTCTGGCGGGGGCTGGCCGGTCTGCTGGCCGGAAACGACACCAGGAACGAGGAGATGGGTCCTGGTGTGCTCGCCTTCGTCGCCGAGCTGGCAGAACAGGGCAGGCTGAGCGAGCCGCACTTCTCGGTGCGGGCGGTCGGAATCCGCTACGGAGCGCAGAACTCGACGATCGCCGAGATCGTGGACGACCATCTCGAGCTGCCCGCGACGCTCGTCCGACACTCGGACGGGCCGCTCGCCCAACTTGCACTCAAGGCTGTCGAGCAGGCCGGTGACGCCGTCAACCGCCTCGCCTTCTTCGCGCAGGACCTCTACCTGGCGGCCGGTGGCAGCAGGGAGTCCGAGGGGGCGCGGACCCGGGCACGCGAGCACGGGTTCGACCGGCTCGAACCCGAGTTCCGCCAGTGGGTGTACGACCTGACCGGCAAGGAGTCCCTGTCCGACCGTGAAGCCGACTGGCAGCGGCGCGTGCGGCGGACGGTCCTGTCCCTCGCGGACGACCTGGCCGAGCAGACGGGGCCGGCGGCCGTCGTCGGGCGGGACGTGAAGGGTCGGCTCCTCGATCTCGGAACGGCCCTGGGGCGCTTCCACCGCGATCTGGCTCAGGCCCTTCCCCTGGCTGTGCCGACCGCACTGTCCAGCACGACGTCGAAGGAGACCGATGACTGACACAGGAACCACACGAACGGGCCCGGCCACCCTCACCGAGAGGGCGCAGGCTGTCGAGCAGTTCGTGACCAAGCAGGTCCGGCACCTGAAACGGACCCGCACGATGACGGGCGCGCAGGGGAGCCGCACGGTCGCCCTGCTGGCGCACCTACGCCGTGCCGCGACGGCCGAGCCAGGAGCCGACCCCAGCCTCTGGGACCTGACGCTGATGGATGCCCCGGGTGCTGCCTCTGCCACCCGCCGACTGAGCGACCCGACACAGGAGGAGCGAGCGATTCACCTTGCGCTCGCGACGTACGCCTCGCAGCAGCAGTCGCGGAGCGAGGAGATGTACGTCCCGGGCCGCGGGCTTGGTGCAGCCGTCCGTCTCCTGGACCGGCACCGAGCAGGGGGAAGCGACAGCGGCCGGTCACCGGTGCGCCGGAGGTTCGACGCCCTCGCGACCTCCGCCACGCTCCCTGAGCTGGCCGTGCACCTGCGCGGCCTGGTCACCCAGATGCGCGGTGCCGGCGTCGGGCTGGACCACGCGCTCCTGGCACGCGACCTGTTCTGGTATCAGATCCCCGGATCGGCTGACCGGGTCCGCCGGGCCTGGGCCCGCGACTACCACAGCGTCACCGCCGAACCTGCACCGCAGACCGCCGAAACCCCTGAGGAGAACCGATGACCACGCCGCGAACCATCATCGACGTCCACGTCCTGCAGACCGTCCCGCCGAGCAACCTGAACCGGGACGACACCGGCAGCCCGAAGACCGCCTGGTACGGAGGGGTCCGCCGGGCCAGGGTCTCGTCCCAGGCATGGAAGCGGGCCACCCGTGTGCACATGGCGGACACCGCGAAGGAGCTGACGAGCGGTGTGCGCTCGAAGCGCGTCGTCGAGCTCCTGATGGAGGAGATCACGGCACAGTCGGAGAGCATCGACGATGCCCAGGCCAAGCAGCTAGTCCTATCGATCCTGGCCAGCGCCGGTGGGAAGAAGGGCATCGCTGTCAGCTCGCGCGATGGCAAGACCGAGGAGGCTGGATACCTCCTCTTCCTCAGCCATCAGCAGGTCGAGTCGCTGGCGGTACTGGCGGTCGCTGCGCACCACGGCGACGCGACGATCGACAAGAAGTCGGTCCAGGCGCTGCTCAAGGACAAGAACTCCGTCGACTTGGCGATGTTCGGCCGCATGGTCGCCGACGTCACCGACCTGAACGTCGACGCCTCCGTCCAGGTGGCGCACGCCCTGTCTGTGCACGCGGTCGAGACCGAGTTCGACTACTTCACGGCCGTGGACGACCACAAGGCCAAGGACGCCGAGGAGGACGCCGGCGCAGCGATGATCGGAACGATCGAGTTCAACTCCTCGACGCTCTACCGGTACGCGACGGTCGACGTTAACCTGCTGGCGAAGAACCTCGGTGAGGACGCCCCCGTGGGCGAGGCCGTGGCGGCGTTCGTCCGCTCGTTCGCCCGGTCGATGCCGTCGGGCAAGCAGAACAGCTTCGCCAACCGGACCCTGCCCGACGTCGTCGTCGTCAGCCTGCGCGAGGACCAGCCGCTGTCTTACGTCGGGGCGTTCGAGACCCCGGTTCGCACGGGTGCCGAGGGCGGTCGGGTCGCCTTGGCCGCCCAAGCTCTGGTCGACCACGCCGAGCGGCTCGCCCGTGCGTACGGCGGCGCGCCGACGAAGACGTGGGTGATGACGACCCTCGCCGAGGACGGCATCGTCGGCCGTCTGGGCGAGCAGGTCTCGATCGAAGAGTTGGTCGTCCAGGTCCGGTCTGTCGTTTCCGAGCGCAACAGCGCGGTGACTGTCGGGGCCGGCGCGTGACGGTCCTGCTCCTGCGGCTGGCCGGACCGCTCCAGTCCTGGGGCGTCACCTCACGGTTCACCCGTCGGACCACCGAGCGGGCACCGTCGCGATCGGGAGTCCTCGGCATGATCGCCGCGGCCCAGGGCCGGCGCCGGACCGATCCGCTCACCGACCTGCTCGACCTGCGGTTCGCCGTCCGGGTCGACCAGCCCGGCCGTCTCGAACGGGACTTCCAGACCTCCCGCAGCCTCGACGGCAGCCAAGTCTTTCCCTTGTCGGACCGGCACTACCTGGCCGACGCCGTTTTCGTTGCGGGGATCGAAGGGGAGCGCGACCTCGTCAACGGTATCGAGGACGCGCTGCGTCGCCCGGCGTTTCCCCTCTACCTCGGCCGGAGGTCCTGTCCGCCGGTCGCCCCGCTCCTCCTGGGATCCCGGGAGTCCCGGCTCTACGACGCCGTCGCCGGGGAGCAGTGGCAGGCATCGAGGTGGTGGCGGGACAAGCAGGCCCGAGCGGCCGGTCCGGTCGATCTCGACCTGCTGGCCGACGCCGGTGTCATCCCGTCGGCGAACGTGCACGGGCCGGCGCAGACGCTGCGCGACGTTCCGGAGTCGTTCGACCCGCAACGCCGGGAGTACGGCTGGCGCAGCGTGGAGCGCACGAAGGTCCCGCCTCCCGGGTTCGACGGCACCGGCCAGGACCGGCCTGTCACCGACCACGACCCGATGCAGTTGTTCGACTACGACGCAGCAGACGTCGTCGAGCACGACGCCCTGGCATTGATGGAGGCAGACTGATGTACCTGACCCGTTGCGACGTCGCCCCCGACGTCCGCGGCGCCCGCAAGCTGCTCGCCTCTCCTCAGGCGATGCATGCGGCCGTCCTGCGGGGATTCGACCACCTCGCACCGCAGGCCGAGGAACAGCGAGGAAGGGTGTTGTGGCGTGTGGACCAGACGACGTCCGGTACTCACCTCTACGTGGTGTCCGCTGCCCGGCCACAGCTCGACGACCTGCTCCAGCAGGTCGGAACAGCCGGAAGCCAGAGGACGGGGGAGTACCGCAAGGTGCTCGATCGCCTCGAGGTCGGGCAGCACTGGGCGTTTCGGCTACGAGCCAACCCAGTCCACTCGGTTCTGCAGCCCGGGCAGCGCGGCCGCCGCGTGGCGCGGCTCGGCGTCGAGGCACAGACGGACTGGCTGTCCCGCAAGGCCGAGGCACTGGGAGTCCGGCTCGGCAATCCTGACGAGCTGAGCTTCGCCGTCACCAGCCGGGGCGTGGCCCAGTTCCCTCGGTCCAGCGACGGGCAGCGCAGGAATGTCACCTTCGCCTGGGCGCAGTACGACGGCGTCCTGGAGGTGAAGGACCCGGACCTGCTGCGCGGGGCGCTCCTCGCCGGCGTCGGTCCGGCCAAGGGCTATGGGTGCGGGCTCCTGACTCTCGCCAGGACACGGGTCGAATGACCCTGCCGGGGAGCCGTCCGCCGAAGATCACCGAACTCGCTCGCGTCCAGGACCGGATGACGTTCCTGTACGTGGAGCAGTCCGTGATCTCGCGCGAGTCGAGCGCGATCACCGCCACCGACGGGCGAGGGACCGTCCATGTACCTGCAGCCTCGCTTGGGGCGTTGCTCCTCGGGCCGGGCACTACGGTCAGCCACCAGGCGATGGTGTTGCTCGCCGAGTGCGGATCCACCGTGGTGTGGGTGGGTGAGAAGGGAGTCCGCTACTACGCCCACGGTCGCTCGTTGGCCAGGTCGTCGCGGTTGCTGGAGGCGCAGGCCTCGGTGGTGACCAACCGGAACCGACGGCTGGCTTGCGCCCGGTCCATGTATGCGATGCGGTTCCCCGGCGAGGATGTCTCCGGCCTCACCATGCAGCAGCTCCGCGGCCGTGAGGGTGCTCGGGTCCGCAAGGTGTACCGGGAATGGTCAGACAAGACGGGCGTGCCGTGGAAGAAGCGCGACGTCCAGCTTGACGCCTTCGACGCGACCGATCAGATCAACCAGGCACTGTCCGCCGCGGCGTCGTGCCTGTACGGCGTAGTCCACTCGGTCGTCGTCGCGCTCGGGTGCTCGCCCGGACTCGGCGTGGTCCACACCGGCCACGAGAGATCGTTCGTGTTTGACATCGCCGACCTCTACCGCGCCGAGCTGTCCATCCCTGTCGCGTTCCAGACGATGGCCGACGGCGTCGCGGACGTGCCTGGCGCTGTCCGCAGGGCCATGCGCGATCGGATGTTCGAGGCCCGGCTGCTCGAACGCACAGTCCGGGACATCCAGGCACTGCTGCTCGGCGCTGTCGAGAGCCAGGAGGAAGACGACGCGGATCTGGTTGCGGACGTCATCAAACTCTGGGACGACCGGGGCGAGACCGTAGCAGGTGGGACCTCCTATGGATGGGACCTGCTCGGACCGGAGGACGGCTTCAGCGACTTCGACGAGCCAGACACCGGAAGCTCGACATGATCGTCGTCGTGGTCGCAGCCTGCCCGGACCGGTTGCGTGGGCAGCTGACACGCTGGCTACTGGAGATCAGCGCCGGCGTGTTCGTCGGTCATGCACCAGCACGAGTGCGTGACTTCCTCTGGGATCGGATCGTCGAGCACATTGGGCGCGGCCGAGCGCTCATGGTGTACTCGACCCGTGGCGAGCAGCGGCTGGCATTCCGGGTGCACCACCACGACTGGGAACCGATCGACGTCGACGGACTCACCTTGATGCGCCGGCCAGCGCGGCGCGGTGCCATGACACGGGCGACATGGCAGTCCGGTGACGGGTCCGCTGATCGTGAGCCGAAGACTGCGCCGGAGAACTGGAGCATCGCGGCACGGCGTCGGAGGTTTCGAGCTGACCTCGGGATGCGGCGAGAACCGAGACCGAGTGAAGGGGAAATGGACGAACCGTCGGTATAGTCGCAGGTCAGGAAGTGCCGTCCCCGCGCTCGCGGGGGTGATCCGCCGGCGAACATGGCGCCGACCTTCAGGTGGTTGCCGTCCCCGCGCTCGCGGGGGTGATCCCGCCAGGACGGTGGCCGAGTCGGACGCCCGGACGCCGTCCCCGCGCTCGCGGGGGTGATCCCGTCGTCGAGGACGGGGACGTGTACGAGGCCACGCCGTCCCCGCGCTCGCGGGGGTGATCCCCCCCAGGCGACGTACCCGACGCGCACTGCTGCGGCCGTCCCCGCGCTCGCGGGGGTGATCCGTTCCCGTGGCGGTCCGTCGACGGCCACTGCAAGCCGTCCCCGCGCTCGCGGGGGTGATCCCGTCGTGGGTCTCCGGCCGCGTCCACGCGATCGGCCGTCCCCGCGCTCGCGGGGGTGATCCGTTCCCGTGGCGGTCCGTCGACGGCCAC
Source organism: Antribacter sp. NEAU-D49 (assembly GCF_057158775.1). Taxonomy (NCBI): domain Bacteria; kingdom Bacillati; phylum Actinomycetota; class Actinomycetes; order Micrococcales; family Promicromonosporaceae; genus Antribacter; species Antribacter sp. NEAU-D49. The sequence continues at coordinate 39,916 of NZ_JBXTSN010000023.1, forward strand.
TGCAAGCCGTCCCCGCGCTCGCGGGGGTGATCCCGGCACACGTCGGGGCCCTTCGTCGTCGCGGGGGCCGTCCCCGCGCTCGCGGGGGTGATCCCGACACGTCGACCCTCGGCGAGCCCGGGGTGACGCCGTCCCCGCGCTCGCGGGGGTGATCCGTCCTCGTCCACCTGGTCGTTGTCCTCGGCGAGGCCGTCCCCGCGCTCGCGGGGGTGATCCCGAGCCGGGGGCGATCTCGATGCGGGTCGGCCAGCCGTCCCCGCGCTCGCGGGGGTGATCCGCCGGCCGACGCGCGGGCAGCGACCCGCGACCCGCCGTCCCCGCGCTCGCGGGGGTGATCCGGCATCTCATGGGAGGAGCTGTAATGGCACTGGGCCGTCCCCGCGCTCGCGGGGGTGATCCCGGGACGGACCGCCTGTCCACCCCGTACAACGCGCCGTCCCCGCGCTCGCGGGGGTGATCCCGTCGTGGCCGACATCGCCGCCAAGGCCGCCGAGCCGTCCCCGCGCTCGCGGGGGTGATCCCGAGGTCGAGTGGACGATCGACAAGGCGCAGCGGCCGTCCCCGCGCTCGCGGGGGTGATCCCGTCGTGGCCGACATCGCCGCCAAGGCCGCCGAGCCGTCCCCGCGCTCGCGGGGGTGATCCGCCACCAGCCCTCGCCGAACAGAGCCCACAGGCCGCCGTCCCCGCGCTCGCGGGGGTGATCCCCGGTGGGGCGTCCGGTCCGCGATCGACGCCGCCGCCGTCCCCGCGCTCGCGGGGGTGATCCCAGCCGGCCCCTGAACGCGTTCGGGCTGCGCGCGCCGTCCCCGCGCTCGCGGGGGTGATCCCGTCGTCGGGCGCGAGCTCGGGCGGGAGGCACGGCCGTCCCCGCGCTCGCGGGGGTGATCCGCCGGCCGCGGTCTCGAACCGCCGCAGGAACCTGCCGTCCCCGCGCTCGCGGGGGTGATCCCAGCGCGTCCGTGTTCAGCGGCGGGACGAAGTCGCCGTCCCCGCGCTCGCGGGGGTGATCCCTGCGCGCTGTCGATGCGCATCAGGGGACCTCCGCCGTCCCCGCGCTCGCGGGGGTGATCCGAGCTTGCCCCAGCGAGACCTCATGGTGTGGACGCCGTCCCCGCGCTCGCGGGGGTGATCCCGACTTGCCGCCCCACACGCCGAGGGTCTCGTTGCCGTCCCCGCGCTCGCGGGGGTGATCCCGACGGCGGCCCGACGACGCAGGACGTGCGTGCGCCGTCCCCGCGCTCGCGGGGGTGATCCCGTCACGACGCCGATGGCGCCGCAGGACTGGCAGGCCGTCCCCGCGCTCGCGGGGGTGATCCCTACGACCTGCCGAACGACGCCGGCTTCGAGCAGCCGTCCCCGCGCTCGCGGGGGTGATCCCGACGACGTGTCGCGCATGGCCGCGGTGCGCCGGCCGTCCCCGCGCTCGCGGGGGTGATCCCGGCAGGGCCTGGAGCTGCCACGAGACGTCGAGGCCGTCCCCGCGCTCGCGGGGGTGATCCGGCGTTGCCGTAGGTGACCGGCGCGGTCCACGCGCCGTCCCCGCGCTCGCGGGGGTGATCCGCCGCGCAGGTTCGGGCCGAGCTGGCCCGCCACGCCGTCCCCGCGCTCGCGGGGGTGATCCCGGCACCCCAGCGCCGCACGCCCACCGCGGCGGGCCGTCCCCGCGCTCGCGGGGGTGATCCGACGACGCCGTAGAGCGCCTCGGGGCAGGCGGTGCCGTCCCCGCGCTCGCGGGGGTGATCCCTACATCCGCACGAACCCCCTCAACGGCCGCCCGCCGTCCCCGCGCTCGCGGGGGTGATCCCAAGGGCGTCAGCGGGGCATGGGTCCAGATCCACGCCGTCCCCGCGCTCGCGGGGGTGATCCCGCCGCCCGCCACACCACGGCCACGCTGCTGCGGCCGTCCCCGCGCTCGCGGGGGTGATCCCGGGGACCAGGACTCGTCCACCTGGACGGTCCCGCCGTCCCCGCGCTCGCGGGGGTGATCCGTCGTGGGCGTCGTCGTTGGAGACGATCCGCACGCCGTCCCCGCGCTCGCGGGGGTGATCCCGCCGTGACCCGCAAGAGCGCGCGCATCTTCGGGCCGTCCCCGCGCTCGCGGGGGTGATCCCGCGCTCGACACCGGCACCGGCCTGCGCAGGCAGCCGTCCCCGCGCTCGCGGGGGTGATCCCGGCACGTCAGACCTCCGGTGTGGCGATCGCCAGCCGTCCCCGCGCTCGCGGGGGTGATCCGGTGACCCGGTCAAATCGCGGTCACCACGCTCTGCCGTCCCCGCGCTCGCGGGGGTGATCCCACCGTCGCCGGCGTCGCCACCATCCCCGTCTGGCCGTCCCCGCGCTCGCGGGGGTGATCCGCCGAGGTCCGCCTCCCGGGCGATACCCCGGACGGCCGTCCCCGCGCTCGCGGGGGTGATCCAGGCGTGAGCCCGAGTCGGACAGCAGGGACAGCGCCGTCCCCGCGCTCGCGGGGGTGATCCCAGGTGGAGCGCCCCGAACGTCACGAAGACGTAGCCGTCCCCGCGCTCGCGGGGGTGATCCCGGCAACCCGGTGTACGGCCTCGTGGATGTGGTCGCCGTCCCCGCGCTCGCGGGGGTGATCCCAGCAGCTCGAGCGTGCCCTGATGGGTGTGTGCGCCGTCCCCGCGCTCGCGGGGGTGATCCCGGCCGCCTGGACCTCGCGGACGGCCTCGGCAGGCCGTCCCCGCGCTCGCGGGGGTGATCCCATCTGGTTCAGACGTGCCATGCGCTCGGTCTCGCCGTCCCCGCGCTCGCGGGGGTGATCCCGGGTGGCTGCCGATCCTGACCGACTCCTACCGGCCGTCCCCGCGCGCTCGCGGGGGTGATCCCGCCGTGACCCGCAAGAGCGCGCGCATCTTCGGGCCGTCCCCGCGCTCGCGGGGGTGATCCCGGCGAGAGCGCTGCGGCGGTCGCGGCGGACTGGCCGTCCCCGCGCTCGCGGGGGTGATCCGACGGCGGCGCCGGTCGAGCGGAGGGCGTCGAGGCCGTCCCCGCGCTCGCGGTGGTGATCCCACGCTCACCGCGACCCGCCCCGTCTCCAAGCTGCCGTCCCCGCGCTCGCGGGGGTGATCCCGCCAACCGCGCGCCCCGCGCCGAGCTCGACGCGCCGTCCCCGCGCTCGCGGGGGTGATCCCGTGCCCCTCGTCGGTGACGGCGGCGAGATAGCGCCGTCCCCGCGCTCGCGGGGGTGATCCCGACCAGGTGACGGCGCTGTGGCAGGCGAGCGCGCCGTCCCCGCGCTCGCGGGGGTGGTCCCGACGATGCCGCGCTCCTGCAGCCAGGCCCGAGGCCGTCCCCGCGCTCGCGAGGGTGATCCCGCCGCCCGGCCCGACGTCGCCGCCCACCTCGCGCCGTCCCCGCGCTCGCGGGGGTGATCCCCACCGCATCGCGGACCGGGACACGCGCATCCGGCCGTCCCCGCGCTCGTGGGGGTGATCCGTCCACCGTCCACGACACGGTGCGCCAGTCGTCGCCGTCCCCGCGCTCGCGGGGGTGATCCGGGCGTGCCGGACCACGAGTACGAGTACGTGGCGCCGTCCCCGCGCTTGCGGGGGTGGTCCCGGGATCGACGCCGTCATCAACGGCGAAGCGGAGCCATCCCCGCGCTCGCAGGGGTGATCCGATCAGGTCATCGTCCACGAGCGGGACGACGCGGCCGTCCCCGCGCTCGCGGGGATGATCCCACGCCCAGCAGGACGGCCTCAGCACGGTCGGCGCCGTCCCGGCTCCCGGGGGTGATCCCACGATCCACCAGTACAGCGAGGGCGACAGCGGGCCGTCCCCGCGCTCGCGGGGGTGATCCCGACGACGTCGTGGCGAGCGCTCGTGCCCGTGACGCCTCCCCGCGCTCGCCGGGGTGATCCGCCTGGTCCCGGACGGTCCTGGGCAGTACCTCAGCCGTCCCCCGGCTCGCGAGGGCGTGGGATCCCGCGGATCGTGCCACCGACCCATGGGGGCTCGATGACGGTGGCTAACCCCTGATATGTCGTACCACAAACGTGTCCGCGACTCGCGTCGGCGCGACAGCGTCGCCGACCAGGCCGCGCGGGCTTTCGCACAGGCCAGCGCCCAAAACGCGTCAAGGCACCTGGGCTCCAGCTGCCATGGGTGACTCCTGCCCCGCTTATGCCGCGCTTTGCTACGCTGAGGTACGTCCAGCGACGTCTGGATACGGGAGCCGCGACAACCCGCTCACGGCTCTGACCAGCAAGAACCCGCTCGACCTGGCACACCGCCCCACCCGCAGCTCAGTCGAGGCAGAACTCGTTCCCCTCGACGTCCTGCATCACCAGGCACGACTCGTTCTCCTCGTCGGCGGGGAGGAGCCGAACCCGGGTCGCGCCGAGCGCGACGAGCCGGGCGCACTCGGCCTCGAGGGCGGCGACGCGCTCCTCGCCCACGAGCCCGGTGCCGACCCGCACGTCGAGGTGCACCCGGTTCTTGACGACCTTGCCCTCGGGGACGCGCTGGAAGTACAGCCGCGGGCCCACCCCGGTGGGGTCGGACGCCGAGTCCTCGTCCTGCACGTAGCCCAGCACCTCGCTCCAGAAGCGGGCGACGCGCTCGGGGTCGGCGCAGTCGAAGGTGACCTGGATCGTTCGTACCGACGTCATGGACGCCACGATAGCGGCGCCTCGAGAGCCAGCTGCGGCGCGGCGACGAAGGCTGGCCGACCTGGCCTGCTGCGCGGCCGCCTCGGGGAAGGGGATGGACTTTGGAGGTAGGACAACCTGCCGCTACACTCTTTGTGTGGACAAAACTAGGCAGGGGTGAGAGCCTCGTCCGGTGGCGTTGACATGGGCCGAGAGTGCCAAGAAGCACGGGATTCCGCGAGAGGAGGCCCTCTATGCGATTCTCCACGCTCACGCTTGGTACGACCAGTTCGAGGAGCCTCGACCCGGATATGAACAGGTGCCCCGGCTCTATATCGGCCCATCGCGGTTCGGTACGCTCGAAGTACTGGTGACGGTGACGCCGCCCTCTGACGTTCACGTCTTCCACGTCATGCCGTTGCGAGAGTCGACGCGTCTGACGGTGGGCTACAACCCGGAGGAGCAAGTATGAGCAAGCGCGACCCTGAGGTGGATGCCGCACTGACGAGCTGGGCGGAGGCTGGTGACTTCCGGCCGGGGCGATCTGCGCACGGTGATCAGGCTGCGGCGGACGGTCGGGCGCTCCTTGAGGCTGCTGGTGTCGACGTCGACGAGGTGGACCGTGCGGTGGGCAGGCCGCGGCTCTCTCCCGGTCCGCGGGGCACGCGCTCGCCGCGGGTGAACGTCTCCATCACTGCGGAACTTGAGGCACGCCTTGAGGCGGCCGAGCGTGCACGGGGTGTCAGGCGCAGCGACCTCATCCGTGAGGCCCTCGAGCGCTACCTGCCGGAAGCCGGCTGACACCCAGTCAGAGGCCCGTGACCAGGTAGCCGCTCCCCGTCTCGGCGCCAGACGGGGGAACGGCTACCTGGTCGCGGCGGGGCTCTGGGGCGCCGGGCTGCAAACGTCACATCCGGTCTAGCCTGAGCCGGTGCTCACCCCTTCCGACGGACTGACCCCGAGGCATACCGCGATCCTCTGCCTCACGGGCAACCTGCGCCGGGCTGCCTGGTCCGGCCTGCTCGCGATCGGGTGGGACGATCCCGACCATCCTGCCTCCGTGGCAGCGCTCGTCGAGGACATCACGGCCCTTGGCCGGGCCGAGCACCTGGGGATGGATGAGGCACGGGGGGCCGCGACCCCGTGGGAGACGGCGCTCCACCGCGCGCTCGGGCTCGGCCGGCCGGAGATCGCTCGCGTGCTGCACCATCAGCCGTTGGGGACCCTCGAGGACCTCCAGTGCCGCTACCAGGACGACGGCGAGGAGCTGACAAGGGAGTTCGCCGACTTCGCGCCCACCGTGCCCGCGGAGCAGGTGGCCGCGGAGGTGGCCAGGGCAGGTCAGCTGATCGAGGAGCTCGGGTCGGCGCTCGAATCCGTGACGCCGACGTCGGTCCCTTCCGGTGATCCCAGGTGGCCGGCGACCGTGTCGGACGACGCAGTCGTCGACGGGGTCACCGTCGAGGCGCTGATGTGCTCGGCGTACCTGAGCCTCGACGAGTCCGACCAGCAGCAGCGCCTCACCGGGGAGATCGCGGCGCGGTTCCGTGGCGCGTGGGCCGCGGACCCTGAGGGCCGCAGGCGCACCCTGGAGTGGGGGCTGGCGGGGCAGGCACTCCTGGGTGACACCCTCTACCTCGACCTCTCGCGGGAGGTGTGCAGGGTCTGTGGCTGGTGGGATCGCGACGACTTCTACGACGAAGCGGGTGACCCGCTCTACAGCATCTGCCCGTGCTGCGGTGGCGAGAGCGGCGTGGACGACATCACCTGGCGGACCGCGCGCCGGTATCGCAAGGCCTGGATCGAGTCGGGCGCGGCATGGTTCGAGCCCCAGAGCAGGCCGGAGGGCTGGACGGTGGAGACGTACCACTACCGGACGCCGACGAAGGGCGAGCCCGTCTGGGGTTAGCCCCGGCCGCGGCGCCCCGACCCGGGCGCAGAACCGCCGGACCAGGGGCGAGACCTCGGAGGTCTCCCCGTGGGACAATGGCGCCGTGCCACACGCTGTTTCCGACGCCCGCCATGACCTGACCGCGCGCCTGCACCGGGCCGGCTACTACCCGGAGCTGGTCGCGGACGTCCTCGACGTCGCGCTCGCCGACGAGGAGGTCGTGGCGCACCTGGTGCAGGCCGAGACCACGTTCGACTCCGAGGTGCGCCGCCACCTGACGGTCATGGTCCTCACGCCGACGCGGCTGGTGACGGCCCACGTGGACGACCAGCCGTCGGACGGTGAGCAGGTCAAGGTCACGCAGGCCGCCGCCACGACGGAGGCGGTGCCGTTGCGGGAGATCCGCTCGGTCGCGCTGACCCACGTGGTGTCGGAGCCTGAGAAGCACCCGCGCGGCGAGGGCACGCGCGAGGTCACGCTGGCGATCGGGTGGGGCGCGGTGTCGCGCATCGACCTGGAGCCCGCGTCGTGCGCCGACCCGGCGTGCGACGCCGACCACGGCCTGACCGGCCAGCTCACGCCGGACGACGTGGTGGTGCGCGTCTCCAGCGCTGCCGAGGGCACCGACGCCGTGCGGGCTGCGGTCGCCTTCGCGCGTGCGCTGTCGCGGGCCACCGCTGCATGACGCAGCCGCTCCCGGACGGGCTGGTCGCCCCCACCTATGACGTGTCGAGCCTCGCGGCGGTGCTGCCCGCGGCGGCGGGGGCGCTCGGCCACGACCTGACCACCGCCACCGGCCTCGGGTCGTTGACCGCCCGCGAAGCCCTGGGGCTGCCCGACGCCGACCGCGTCGTCGTGGTGCTCGTGGACGGCCTCGGCCTGCACAACCTGGCCGAGCGTGGCGGGCACGCGCCCTTTCTCCGTGGCCTGCTAGCGGGTGGGCAGTCGCTGACGTCGAGCTTCCCGAGCACCACCGCCGCGGGCCTGGCCACCCTGGGCACGGGGACCGCACCGGGCCTCACGAACATGCTCGGGTACACGCAGCGCAACCCGGAGAACGGCCGGCTCGCGGCGATGGTCCAGTGGCGTGAGCTCGGCGACCCGGCGGACGTGCAGCGTGAGCCCACGGTCTTCGAGACCCTCGCTGCGCGCGGCGTGCCGGTGACGAGCCCCGGCCCGGCCAAGTTCGCCGGCTCGGGCATGACGCTCGCCGCCCTGCGCGGACCGCGTTACGAGACGGCGGAGACGTTCGAGGCGAGGGTCGACGCGACCGCTCGTGTGCTGCGCGCCGCCCCCGGCCTCGTCTACCTGTACCAGGGCGACGTCGACAAGACCGGCCACAAGCACGGCTGGCAGTCCTGGCAGTGGGGCGACGCCCTGGAGGCGACCGACCGCGAGCTGCGGCGCCTGTCGCGTTCCGTGCCGCGCGGCACCCTGATCCTGGTGACGGCCGACCACGGCCAGATCATGTCCGACCCCGCCCTCCAGTGGGACGCCGCCACCGACCCCGTTCTCTCCGCGGGCGTGGCGATGATCGGCGGCGAGCCTCGGGCGATGCACGTCTACACCGCGCCCGACGCCGACCCCGCCGACGTCGCCGCACGCTGGGCGGACCGCCTGGGCGAGCACGCCGTCGTCCAGCGGCGGGCAGACGCCGTGGCCGCGGGCTGGTTCGGGCCCGTGGCGGAGCACGTGCTCCCCGGGATCGGCGACGTCGTCGTTGCGATGACCGGCCGCGCCACCGTGGTCGACTCCCGGGTCCACTCCGCCGAGGCGCAGTCGCTGCCCGGCGTGCACGGCTCCCTCACCCCGCACGAGATGATCGTGCCGCTCCTGACCACCGTGGCCTGAGGAGGAACCGTGGCCGAGCTCGTCTTCTTCTCCGGGACCATGGACTCCGGCAAGTCCACGCTCGCCCTGCAGATGGACCACAACTACGGCGCCCGCGGCCGGGCGGGGCTGATCTACACCCGCGGCGACCGGGCCGGGGCGGCGCGCATCTCGTCGCGGCTCGGCCTGGAGGCCCACGCCCGCGAGGTCACCGACGACACCGACTTCTGGGCCGACGTGGCCGCCGAGCACAGCGACGGCCGGGCGGTGGACCACGTGGTCTGCGACGAGGCGCAGTTCTACTCGCCCGGCCAGGTGGAGCAGCTCGCCCGCCTCGTCGACGAGATGGAGGTCGACGTCTTCGCGTTCGGCATCACCACCGACTTCCGCACCCGCCTGTTCCCGGGATCGGCCCGGCTCATCGAGCTCGCCGACCGCATCGAGGTGCTGCAGGTGCAGTCCCTGTGCTGGTGCGGGGCCCGCGCCACGCACAACGCCCGCACCGTGGGCGGCATCATGGTGGTGGAGGGCGAGCAGGTCGTCATCGGCGACGTCGCCGACGGCGCCCGGGGCGAGGTCGCGTACGAGGTGCTCTGCCGCCGCCACCACATGCGCCGCATGACGGCCGACACGGCCCGCCGCCGCGCGAGCTCCGACCAGGCGCTGTGGGGTTAGGCGGCGCCGCCCGGCGGGTCGTCGGCCCCCGCGGCGCCGGTCCCGGGCCCGGCCCCTGACGACAGGATCTCCCGGGCCTGCTCCGCGGCGCGGGCGATGCTCTCGCCGACGAAGTCCATGAACCGGGCGATGTTCTCCAGCCGCACGGCGGCGGGCGTCCCGGGCCCGAGGACCCGGACGCCCTGGCGCGCGGTCTCGGCGAAATCGAGGTTGGACCGGGCGCTCGCGAGCATCGACTGGTACCAGACGGCGTCGTCGGCCCGGTAGCGCTCGCGCCGCCTCTCGTCGCGGTCGCGGGCGACCAGCCCCAGGCCCTCGAGGGTGGCGACGGCCTTGGAGATCGACGCCGGGCTCACCTGGAGGCGCTGGACGAGCTCCGCCGCGGTGAGGCTGCCCGCGTCGGTGGTGTAGAGGCACGTGAGGACCCGCGCCGTCATCCGGGGCAGGCCTGACTGCATGAGGGCGGTCGTGAAGGCCTCCTCGTAGGCGAGGACGGCCCCCGCGTCACGCCCGGCCGGTTCCGGCGGGCGCTGCTCCCGAGGCGCGGCCTGCCGGCTCCGGTGGGCGCGCTGCTCCGTGGCGCGGTGCGCCTGGTCGGGCCGGTAGGCGGTGGGCCCGCCGTTGCGCATCACCTCCCGGGTGATGGTCGACGTAGGACGGTCGAGGCGCCTGCCGATCTCCGCGTAGGTGAGGCCGTCGGCCAGACCCGCTGCGATCTGCCGCCGTTCCTGCTGGGTGAGCCTGCCTCCGGGCATCGTGCGTCTCCCTCGGTGGTGGTCGAGGGCCCGAGCATAGCGTTCAGCATCAGGTCATTGCAACGTTGGGCGCCGCGCCCGTTGCGTTGACTTCACCTTCGTTGCAACGAAATCTCCGCTCTGACCTGCGCAAAAACACAAGATGCGCAGAAAGTCCGTTGCCAGATCGGCGAACGCAACGTAGCGTTTCCCGTATCAGAAACAACGAGAACAGGAGCAGGACCATGCAGACCTTCGCCACCACCGCCCCCATCTCCGCCGTCCTCGACCTCCCCGCCGGACGCGTGCAGGTGATCGCCGCCGACCGGACCGACACCGTCGTGGACGTCCGACCCGCAGACCCCTCGAAGAGCCGTGACGCGCAGGCGGCCGAGGCGACCACCGTCGAGTACCAGGACGGCGTCCTGCGGATCGCCACCACCGTGAAGAACCAGCTGCTCGGGGCCTCGGGCGCGGTCGAGGTGACGGTCCAGCTGCCCGCGGGTTCCCGCGTCGAAGCCACGGCCGCCGGTGCCGAGCTCCGAGGCGTGGGACGGCTCGGAGACGTGTCCTTCGAGGGTGCCCAGGGCGAGATCAAGCTCGACGAGGCCGCTGCCGTCCGCGTCGTCACGTCGGCCGGCGACGTCGTGATCGGCCGCCTCACGGGCCCCGCCGAGATCACCACGATGAAGGGCGACATCCGGATCGAGGAGGCCGTGCGCGGCGCCCTCGTGCTCCGCACGCAGGCGGGGGACGTGTCGGTGGGCACCGCCCCCGGCGTGTCCGCCTCGCTGGATGCGGGCACCACCTCGGGCCGGATCAGCAACTCGCTGCAGAACACCGGTGGCGACGTCGACGTCACGATCCACGCCACCACCAGCATGGGCGACATCACGGCCCGCAGCCTCTGACGGCAGGCCGGAGCGCGCCCCGAGGTCACACCTCGGGGCGCGCTCCGAACACGATCTCGTCCCAGCTCGGCACCTGCGCACGCCCCTTGCGGGCCGGGCGCCGTGCCGGGCTCGTCTTGGTCCCGCTCTTGGCAGGAGGCTCCTCGCCCGACGACGCCGGGGCGCGCGCGGGTGCCGCCGCCGCGCGGACCGGCTCGGGCTCCGGGATCTCCCAGCGGCTCGGACCCTCCCAGTCGAGCTCGGGCGTGGCCGGGGCGGCTGGTTCGTCCGTCTCCTCGGACGGTCCGGCGCCACGATCGCGGCCGGAGCCAGGAGCGTCGTCGGCCGGAGGCGCCGAGTGACCGGTGGCCGAGGGGTGGCCCGCCCGGCCGAGCGCCGCGCCGCCGTCGGCCCGGCCGTTGTCCTGCCGGGGGCCCACGCCGGGCATCGGCGACCGGCCCGCGCCGCGACGGGAGCCGAGGTCCACGACGCTGGCCGCGGGCGCCGGTGCGCCGGACCCCTCGTCCGCACCCGGCCCGTCACCTGCAGGACCGGACGGCACGCCACCCGGCGTGCCGGAGGCGCCGCCACGACGGGGGGCCAGCTCGGCGAGCGTCAGGTCGCCGAGCTCGAGCTCGTCCGGCCCGTCGGAGGGTGCGGGCACGCCCGGCCGCCGCGAGGGGCGCTGCCCCCGGCGCTCGGACAGGTCGTCGAGGAGCAGGTCGGTGTCGTCGGACTCCGGCGCGGCCGGGCGCCCCCGGGAGCGGCCTGCGGGCAGGGCGGAGACGCTCGACAGGTGCTGACCGGCGTCGTCGGGCAGCGCGAGCCAGCGCGCCTCGTCGTCCAGGGTGGTCACGACCATGCCGCGCGGGTCGAACGTCCACCGACCCACCCGGGCCTTGCCCGCCGTCTCGAACGAGACCTCGACCACCCAGGGCGCCATGCCGTCGCGCCGCGCCGTCCAGACGGCCTCCTCGGGGCGCACTCCTCGCGAGGCGAGGCGCGCGTCGACGAGCTCGCCGAGCGTCGTGGACGACCGGCTGTCGCCGTCCTCCCCGGCGACGGGCCGCCCGCGGACCCGGCGGATCGCGTGCTCGCGCTCGGCCATGACGGGATACTCGAAGCGCCGGACGTGCTCCACGGGGAGGCCTGAGGCCTCCGCCAGCTCCTCGCAGGTGGCGCCGGCGCGCAGCCGGGCCTGGATCTCTCTCGGGCGCAACGTCGACTCCTCCTGGGCCCGGATGCTCTCCAGCCGGGGGCGGTCGCCGCGCACGGCCGCGCGCAGGGCGTCGGTGATCGGCAGGGTGCTCTGGGTGCCGTCGGGTGCGGTGAGGACGAGGCGCTCACCGTCCTCGTGCAACCTCACGAGCTCCAGCTCGTCCATGCCGTCCTCCTTGCGAAAGGGATCACGCCCGAGACTGCCACCCTGGCGCACGATGGCGACGCAGGCGCGTCGGTGTGCCGCGTTGTCAGGCTCCCTCCCGCGCATTTTGTCGTACTTCCCGGGTTCCTGCCCGCACGCGGCCGTCCGAGGGCCGATGATTGCCGCGTGGCGATCGACTCTGTCCTCGAGATCATCGGCGTGTTCTTCGCGGCCCTCTCCGGAGGGCTGGCGGCCGTGCGCAAGAGCTTCGACGTGTTCGGGGTCGTGGTCCTGGCGTGGGCGGCAGGGCTCGGCGGCGGCATCCTGCGCGACGTGCTGATCGGCGACACGCCGCCGGTCGGCATCTCCGACCCGCGGCTCGTCGGCACGGCCCTCGTGGCGGGGATCGTCATCTTCTTCTTCCACCCGGGCCTGGCCCGCATGCGCCCGGCGGTCGTGGCGCTCGACGCCGGTGCGCTCGCCTTCTTCGTGCTGCAGGGCACCACCAAGGGCCTCGAGCTCGGGGCCGGCCTGCTCGCGTCGGTCGTCGTGGGCGTGCTCACCGGCATCGGCGGGGGAGTCCTGCGCGACATGCTCGTGGGCGAGATCCCGCTCGTCTTCGCCGACCGCCAGCTCTACGCCATCCCCGCCGTGGTGGGCGCGGGCCTCACCGCCACGCTGTGGCACTACGACGCGCTGACCGTCCTCACGCAGTCGCTCGTGGTGGTCGTGGTGCTCGGCTTCCGCCTGCTGTCGCTCTGGCGCGGCTGGGTGGCGCCGCAGGCCTCGCAGGGGTGGACGGGCAGGTGGGGGAGGTTCGGGTCGGGCAGGATGTGAGCGTGACCGCTCTCCCGCCCTTGCCCGACGACGTCTCCGTCGCCTCCCTGCGCACGCTCGCCGAGCGCCTGGCCACCACCGCGGGCGCCCACGTGCGCGAGCACCGGCCCGAGCGTGTGGTCGTGGCCGACACGAAGTCGAGCGACGTGGATCCCGTCACGGCGATGGACCGGGCCGTGGAGGACCTGCTCCGGTCGATGATCGCCGCAGAGCGGCCCGACGACGCGATCCTGGGTGAGGAGGGCGACGACGTGCCCGGCACGAGCGGGCTCACCTGGGTGCTGGACCCGATCGACGGCACCGTCAACTACCTCTACGGGGTGGCGCCGTACGCCGTCTCCGTCGCGGTGGTGGCCGGGCCTCCGCGGCCGGGGGAGTGGACGCAGCTCGCCGGCTGCGTGCACTCGGTACCCGACGGCCGCACCTGGACCGCGGGACTGGGGGAGGGTGCCACGCGCGACGGTGTGCCGGTGCGCGTCAGCGCGCCGGCGTCGCTGGCGACGTCCCTGGTCGGCACGGGGTTCGGCTACGATGCCCGGCGTCGGTCGCACCAGGCGCACGTCCTGACGCAGGTGATCGGGCACGTCCGCGACATCCGGCGGCTGGGCGCCGCGTCGATCGACCTCTGCCTCCTGGCCGAGGGCGCCATCGACCTCTACTACGAGCGCGGCCTGAACCCGTGGGACGTCGCCGCGGGCTCGCTCGTGGCGAGCGAGGCGGGCGCGGTGGTCACCGGACTGCGGGGCCGGCCCGAGGGGATCGAGATGACCGTGGCGGGCGGTCCGGGACTCGTCGCAGAGCTCGTGGCGCTCCTCGAGGAAGCCGGGGCCGACGGTGACGGCGACCCTTCCGAAGGGGTCGTGTGACGCCTGGGTGAGCAGGATCACCCGGTCGATTTTTTTGTGACGCGATCGTCTGAGGCCGCCTCGGCGAGAACGCGTCAATCCGTCATTCCCTAATGCATCGTTGCAGGTCAGCGCGGCGTGACGTGGGTAACACGCTCACATGTCGCACGCCTGCCGGATTTGGTGCACAATCCGTGGGCCGACCTGGGAACAAAACCGGGGCCCCGCGCATTATCAGCGCGTACCCCCATACCGCTGCACAGCCGAACGGCTGTTGTCAAGGGTGTGGTGCTCCGGCCCGGGGCGGCGTCAGTCCCTGGGACATGCCGACGTTCCGACGCGACGACCGAACCATTGGAGAACCACCACATGGCAACTGACTACGACGCCCCCCGCAAGACCGACGAGGACGTCGAGCAGGACTCGATCCAAGAGCTGCAGGCTCGCCGCTCGGACAAGTCCTCTGGTGTTGTGGACGAGGACGAGACGGAGGCGGCGGAAGGCTTCGAGCTGCCCGGCGCCGACCTCTCGGGCGAGGAGCTCTCCGTCCGCGTGCTCCCGCGGCAGGCGGACGAGTTCACCTGCTCGAGCTGCTTCCTGGTGCACCACCGGAGCCAGCTCGCGTACGAGCGCAACGGGCAGCAGATCTGCACCGAGTGCGCCGCCTGAGGCCGGAGCGAACCGCAGGGTGGGGCCGAGGAACGAGGCACCCGCCCGGAGGTGAGCGCAGGGCTCGGGCGGCAGTAGGTACCGCCTGAGGCCGGTAGGCGCTGCCTGAGACCGGATCCTCGACGACCAGGCTGTCACGGGAACGTGGCAGCCTTTGTCGTTCCCAGGCTCGGGTGACCGGGCCGCGCCGCGCCGGGCCGGGCCGCGCCGGGCCGCGGCGCGCCGGTGACCAGGGCCGGGTGGTGACCTACCGCGCGCCGTCGATCGCGGCGACCAGGCGGTCCGGCCGGCGGGTGGAGACCAGCCAGTAGGGGGCCGGGTCGGACGGGTCGTCCAGGGCCACCCGGACGCCCGTGCGGGCCCAGGCACGCAGGCAGACGTACGCGCGCCCGTCGAGCCCTGGGCCGAGCTCGTGGCGCATCGCCTCGACGTCGAGCGGTACCGGGTCGCCGAGCAGCCGCACCGGCACCCGGGCGGGACCGGCCCGCAGCTCGCCGTCGGCCACCTCGACCACCGGTGAGGTGAGTGCCAGGGCGACCACGCACGCGACGCAGAGGACGATCCCGGCGATCGCGCCGAGGAGGTGGTCCACGGGCCAGAGGGCGATCGCGGCGATCGCGCCGAGGCCGACCGTCCCGAGCCAGCCGCCCGGACCGGGCAGGAGCCGCTCGCGGAAGTCGGAGGTGGTCGGGGAGGTGCCGCTCATGGGGACATCATCCCAGCCTGCGGCGCGTCCACGGACGCCCGCGGCGCCTGCCGGGCCTGGTTGGCGTACAGTTCCCGCGTGCCTCACGACGACGGCAGCACGGTTGACGTGCTCCTCCGCCTCCTCGACGACGGCGTCCCCGTCCCCGCCTACGCCCACCCGGGCGACGCGGGTGCGGACCTGGTGACCACCGTGGACGTCGAGATCCCGCCACAGGGCCGGGTGACCGTCCCCACGGGCGTCGCCATCGCGCTCCCCGACGGCTACGCCGCGTTCGTGCACCCGCGGTCGGGCCTCGCCGCCCGGCACGGGCTCACCATCGTGAACGCGCCGGGCACGGTCGACGCGGGCTACCGCGGCGAGATCAAGGTGACACTCCTCAACACCGACCGGGACGAGCCCGTGCGGCTCGCGCGCGGCGACCGCGTCGCGCAGCTCGTGATCCAGAAGGTCGAGCGGGCGAGGTTCCTCCGGGCCGAGACGCTCCCCGGGTCGCACCGCGGCGACGGCGGCTTCGGGTCCAGCGGAGGCTGGGCCACGTCCGGCGTGGCGCCGAGCGCGGACTAGTGTTGAAACCGGCGGCACGCGCCGCCGGGAGCAGTCGCCGCACGGGACGTGCGGCGCGACGATCGACGTGACGAGAGAAGGAGTCCCACTGTGGGTCTGTTCCGCCGGAGTGCAGCGAACGAGCCTGCCCAGGACGAGGCTGCCCAGGACCAGCCGGCCTGGGACCCGGTGGCGTCCGAGCAGGAGCGTCCCCAGCACGGGCCGTTCGACCGGTCGCAGGTGGACCAGACCGGCCCCCGCGTGGACCTGGGCGCCATCTGGCTGCCCGTCCTGCCCGGCCTCGAGCTGCGCATGGAGATCGACAAGAAGACGCAGAAGGTCACGGGCGTGACAGCCGCGCTGGCCGGGTCCACCCTCCAGGTCCAGGCGTTCGCCGCGCCCAAGACCGAGGGCATCTGGGACGAGATCCGTGCCGAGCTGGCCACGTCCGTGGCGCAGCAGGGCGGTACCGTCGACGACGTCCCGGGTGTGTTCGGCCGTGAGCTGCTGGTGCGCCTGCCCGCGACGGACCCCGAGGGCAAGCCGGCCGTCCGGCCGGCCCGCTTCGTGGGCGTGGACGGGCCGCGCTGGTTCCTGCGCGGCGTGCTCTCCGGCAAGGCGGCGCTCGACCCGGAGGCGGCCCGGCCGCTCGAGTCGGTGTTCGCCAACATCGTCGTCGTGCGCGACCAGAGCCCTCGCCCGCCGCGGGACCTGCTGACGCTGACGCTGCCGAAGGCGCCCGGCCAGCGCGGCGAGGCCGGCGCGCAGGAGGCCCCGCCGGTCCCCGAGGGTGCCGCACCGCAGGCTCCGGCGTTCGACCCCCTCAAGCGCGGCCCGGAGATCACCGAGATCCGCTGACGCAGCGGAGGAACGGGGCAGTCATGTCGCTGAGAGCCGTCGTGAAGAACGTGCTGGCCTCCAACGAGGAGGTCCGCGCGGAGGAGGAGCGTACCGACGCTGCCACCAACCGAGGGTGCTCCGCCGTCTCCAACCTGACGGAGCGCCGGCGCGGCAAGGCCGCCGGCGTGCTCCGCTCGGTGGTGCTGCGCCCGCGCGAGGGCGTGCCCACGGTCGAGGCCGAGCTCTACGACGGCTCGGGCTCCCTGGACCTCGTGTGGCTCGGCCGCCGCACCATCGCCGGGATCGACCCCGGCCGCCGCATCCGCGTCGAGGGCATGGTCTGCGACGTCGACGGCCGCCGCACCATGTTCAACCCGCGCTACGAGCTGCGCCCGCGCCAGGGCGAGTAGCCCGCCCGGGCCTGTGGGTACACGTATGGTCGCCTCCCCAGCCGGGGAGGCGACCATACGTGTACCCACAGCGGAAGGTGGGTGCGCGCGTCGGGCAGAATGGGCCGCATGACTGACACGCCAGGTCCCGAGTCCGCCGGCAGCGAGACCACCCGCACGGGCGTTCGCGCCGTCACGGGCGACTCCTTCTCCCTGGCCGACGCCGTGGGTGGTGTGCGCGGCCTCGCCGAGTCGGTGGCCCCGGGCCTCGTCTTCGTCGTCGCGTACGTGACCACGCGCGACCTGATGATCTCCATCGTGGCGTCGGCCGCCGTGGCCGTCGTCGCGACGGTCGTCCGGCTCGTCCAGCGCACGCCGGTCACGCAGGCGGTCGGCGGCCTGCTCGGCGTGGCGATCGGCGTGGTCTGGGCTCTGTGGACGGGCGAGGCGGAGAACTACTACGCCGGCGGCCTGCTCCTCAACGCCGGGTACCTCGTGGTGCTCCTCGTGACCATCCTGATCCGGTGGCCCGCGGTCGGCTTCGTCGTCGAGGCTCTCCGCACGGGGTGGAGCCCCGACGCGCTGAAGACCGAGCCGAGCGACGCGCCCGGCGCGACCCGTCCGGCGTCGGGCGGCGACGTGGCGGACGCCGCCGACGACGAGCCCGAGCCCATCCCGTTCGCCGGCCTCACCGCCTGGCGCGACGACCCGGCGAAGGTGCGCCGCTACTCGATCGCGACCTGGCTGTGGGTGGGGATGTTCGCGCTGCGCCTCGCCGTCAAGGTGCCGCTGTACTTCGCGGGCGACGTGGCCTGGCTCGGCACGTTCCACCTGGTCCTGGGCGTGCCGCTGTGGGCGCTGGTGCTCTTCCTCACGTGGGTGGTGGTGCGCACGCCGCGCACCTAGGAGGTCGCGGCCTCCGGCGTGAGCAGGCGCTGCAGCGCCTGCTCGTCCACGTCGCGGCCGGTGACGAGGAGCAGCTCGTCGCCCGCCTCGAGGGTGTCGTCGCCGCTCGGGGCGATGGGGCGGCCGTCGCGGACGATGGCGGCGAGCACCGTGTCGGCGGGCCAGGCCACCTGACCCACGCGGGTGCCCGCCAGCGGCGACCCGGCGGGGAGCGTCAGCTCGAGGATGTCGGCGCCCGACTGGTGGAACGTGAAGATCCGCACCAGGTCGCCGACGGCCACGGCCTCCTCGACCATGGCCGTCATGATCCGCGGGGTGGAGACTGCCACGTCGACGCCCCAGGACTGGTCGAACATCCACTCGTTCTTCGGGTTGTTCACCCGGGCGACCGTGCGCGGCACGCCGAACTCCGTCTTGGCGAGCAGCGAGACCACGAGGTTGACCTTGTCGTCGCCCGTGGCCGCGACCACCACGTCGCAGCGGTCCAGCTCGGCGCTCTCCAGGGAGGAGAGCTCGCAGGCGTCCGCGAGGATCCAGTCGGCCTCGGGCACCTGGGCCACCCGCATGGCGGCCGGGCTCTTGTCGACGAGCAGGACGTCGTGGTCGTGGCCGATGAGCTCGCGGGCGATCGAGCGCCCCACCGACCCGGCGCCGACGATGACGACGCGCATCAGTCCTCCTTGAGGTTCGGCGTGTGGGTGAGGGCGCGCTCGACGGCGTCGGCGTCCGCCGCCTGGACCAGGACGTGCAGCACGTCGTTCTCCTGGAGCACGGTGTCGGGGCGGGCGAGCACACCTTCGGCGAAGCGCGACAGGTAGGCGACCCGGCAGCCGGTGACCTCCTCGATGCGCCGCACGCTGCGGCCCACCCACCCCGCGTGGTAGTCCACCTGCACCAGGCGCACCTGCCCGGACGGGTCGCGGAACTCGTCGGTGGCCCCGAGCGGGAGCATGCGGCGGAGCACCTGGTCGGCGGTCCAGCGGACCGTCGCGACGGTGGGGATGCCGAGGCGCTGGTAGATCTCCGCGCGGTGCGGGTCGTAGATGCGCGCCACCACGTTCTCCACGCCGAACGTCTCGCGGACCACGCGGGCCGCCAGGATGTTCGAGTTGTCGCCGTCGCTCACCGCGGCGAACGCGTACGTGTCCTCGATGCCCGCCTGGACCAGCGTGTCACGGTCGAAGCCGACGCCGGTGACCTTCTTGCCCTCGAAGTCGGCGGGGAGCCGGCGGAACGCGTCGGGGTTCTGGTCGACCACCGCGACGGAGTGCCCGCGGGCCTCGATCGTCTGAGCGAGCGTGGAGCCCACGCGGCCGCAGCCCATGATCACGAAGTGCACTGTCGGAACGCTACCCCTTCCGCCGGTGCGCCGTCGGCCACGAGCAGGCATAGCATGGGCCGACGTGTCGGACATCGCAGATGCAGCCAAACGATTGCTGCTCGGTCGCCCCGTACGGAGCGAGAACCTGGGGCACACGCTCCTGCCCAAGCGCATCGCGCTGCCGGTGTTCGCGTCGGACGCGTTGTCCTCGGTCGCCTACGCGCCGGACGAGATCCTCCTGACCCTGGCCGTCGCCGGTCTGGCGGCCACCACGCTCTCACCATGGGTGGGCCTGGTCGTGGTCGTGGTGCTGCTCGTCGTGGTGACCTCCTACCGGCAGAACGTCCAGGCCTACCCGTCGGGCGGCGGCGACTACGAGGTCGCCACCACCAACCTGGGCCCCAGCGCAGGCGTGGGCGTGGCGTCCGCGCTCCTCGTCGACTACGTGCTCACGGTGGCGGTGTCGATCTCCTCGGCGGCGCAGTACGCGTCGTCGGCCATCCCTGCGCTGCGCGGCCACGAGGCGACGGCGGGCGTGGTCGCCGTCGTGATCCTCACGATGATCAACCTGCGTGGCGTCAAGGAGTCGGGGTCGTTCTTCGCGATCCCGACGTACCTGTTCATGTTCCTCATCGGTGCCCTCGCGCTGACCGGCACGTTCCGCTACTTCGCCGGGAACCTGCCCCTCGCCGAGAGCGCCGAGCTGGAGCTCGTGACCGACACGTCCTTCGACCAGGGGCTCACCGGCATCGCCGGTGCGTTCCTGCTGGCCCGCGCGTTCGCCTCCGGCTGCGCGGCCCTCACCGGCGTGGAGGCCATCAGCAACGGCGTGCCCGCGTTCCGCAAGCCGAAGTCTCGCAACGCCGCCACGACGCTCCTGCTCCTGGGCCTCATCTCGTCGACGATGATCATGGCCATCCTGTTCCTGGCCCAGGCCACCCGCGTGCACTTCGCGGAGGACCCGCACGAGCAGCTCACGCTGAACGGGCAGCCCCTCCCGGAGGACTACAACCAGCACCCGGTGATCGGCCAGCTCGCCGAGGCGGTGTTCCAGGGCTTCCCGCCGGCGTTCTACGCCGTGTCCGCCGTGACCGGCCTCATCCTGGTGCTCGCCGCGAACACCGCGTTCAACGGGTTCCCGGTGCTGGGCTCGATCCTCGCGCGCGACGGCTACCTGCCCCGCCAGCTCCACACCCGCGGCGACCGCCTCGCGTTCTCGAACGGCATCGTCACCCTCGCTGTCGCGGCGATCGTGCTCATCGTGGCGTTCGACGCCGAGGTGACCCGCCTGATCCAGCTGTACATCGTGGGCGTGTTCGTGTCGTTCACGCTGTCGCAGCTCGGCATGCTGCGGCACTGGTCGCGGCTGCTCCGGACGGAGCCCGACCCGGTCGCCCGGGCGAGGATGCAGCGCTCCCGCCTGGTCAACGGCGTGGGCTTCGCCATGACCGGCACGGTCCTGGTCATCGTCCTGGTCACCAAGTTCACGCACGGCGCCTGGATCACGATCCTGGCCATGGGCGTGCTGTTCGTCCTGATGCGCGGCATCCGCAAGCACTACGACCGGGTCCGTGACGAGCTGGCGCTGGGCGACGACGTGTCGGCCGCCCGGGCCCTGCCCAGCCGGGTGCACGCGATCGTGCTGGTCTCGAAGGTGCACAAGCCCACGCTGCGCGCCGTGTCCTACGCGCGGGCCGCGCGGCCCTCCGTGCTGGAGGCCGTCACCGTGGGTGTCGACAAGGAGGACGTCGATGAGCTCATGGCCGAGTGGGAGGCGCTCGACCTGCCGGTCCCGCTGCGGGTCCTCGACTCACCGTTCCGCGAGATCACGCGCCCCATCCTCAAGTACGTGCGCTCGGTCCGCCGCGAGTCGCCGCGGGACCTCGTCATCGTCTACATCCCCGAGTACGTGGTGGGGCACTGGTGGGAGCAGCTGCTGCACAACCAGAGCGCGCTGCGCCTCAAGGGCCGCCTGCTGTTCACCCCCGGCGTGGTCGTGGCGTCCGTGCCGTGGCAGCTCTCGTCCACGGAGGGGCAGACCGGCCTCGAGGGCGACACCTTTCTGCAGGGCCGCCGCTTCTGACGCCGGTGTGACCCGCCTGACGGCGGCGAGGTCGCAGGGGATGGGAGACTTGACCCATGCCCCGTACCCCCCGCACGACCACCCGTCATCGTCCCGTCGACCCCGTCGTGGGTCTGGAGGTCGAGCTCGAGGTCGGTCCCGTCGCCCATGGCGGGCACTGCGTCGCCCGCCACGAGGGCCGGGTGATCTTCGTGCGGCACACCCTTCCGGGCGAGCGCGTGCGGGCGGTCGTCACCGAGGGCGGCGCCAGCTACTGGCGGGCCGACGCCGTCGAGGTGCGCACCGCCTCGCCCGACCGCGTCGAGCCCGCGTGGCCTGCTGCCGGCCCGGGCGGTGTGGGCGGCGGCGAGCTGTCGCACGTCGCGCTGCCCGCCCAGCGCCGCTGGAAGGCCGACGTCCTGGCCGAGCAGCTGCTCCGCCTCGCCAAGATCGAGCGGGACGTCACCGTCGAGGCCGTCCCGGGCGACGACGAGCGCGGCGGCCTGGGCTACCGCACCCGCATCGACCTCGTGGCCGGCCCCGACGGGCGCCTCGGCATGCGCAAGCACCGCTCGCACGACGTGGTGCCCGTCAAGCCGCTGCCCAAGGGCATGCCGCTCGCGACGGACGAGGTCGCCGCGCTCGCCACCGAGGAGGGCGTGCTCGACCGGTCGTGGGACCCCGGCACCCGGGTCGAGCTCGTGGCGCCGGTGGGCGGCGAGCCGCTCGTGCTCGTCGACGGCCAGCCCTGGCACAAGGGGCACACCGACACGCGTCCCAACGCGCGCCGCGCCGTCACCGAGACCGTGGGCGAGCACCGCTTCCGCGTCGCGGCCGACGGGTTCTGGCAGGTGCACCGGGGTGCGCCGGCCGTGCTGACCGAGGCGGTCCTCGAGGCCGCGGGTGACCTCACCGAGGCGACGGTGCTCGACCTCTACTCCGGCGCCGGGCTCTTCACGGTCCCGCTCGCCACCGCGGTGGGGGAGCACGGCCGGGTCCTCGCCGTCGAGGGCGACGCCCGCGCGGTCAAGGACGCGCGCCGCAACGCCCACGACCTGCCGTGGGTCGAGCTCCACGAGGGCGCCGTCGAGGCGGCTCTCGCGGACGCGGTCCCCCTGGTGGCCGACGTCGTCGTGCTGGACCCGCCGCGCGCCGGCGCCGGCCGCGCCGTGGTCGACGCCATCGCGGAGCGCAACCCGTCGCGGGTGGTCTACGTGGCGTGCGACCCGGCGGCCCTGGCGCGCGACGTCGCCTACCTGGCCGGGCACGGCTACACCCTCACGGGCCTGCGGGCGTTCGACCTGTTCCCCCACACGCACCACGTCGAGGCGGTCGCGCTGCTGACGCGCTGACGGCGCCGGCCCGACGGCGCCGGCCGGTCTGTCCGCGGCCGGTGGTGCCGCGGTCCGCCTCGAGAACGCCATCAGGTATCGCCACAGCGAGAGTTCCGATACCTGATGACGTTCTCGAGGCGGACCTCGCGCCAGGCCCGAGCCGGCTCAGCCCACCCGGGCCGCGCCCGACGCGAATCCCAGCCAGGTGTGCCGGTTGCCCCACCAGCACCAGCCCACCTTGGGGGCGTCGCGGCGCTCGCGGCCGTCGCGGCCGGTGCCGTTCGAGATCCAGACGGCGGGGGTGCGGGCGTCGAAGCGGCCGTCGGCGCGCCGCAGCCGCGAGCCGATCGTCATGTAGCAGACGTTGCGGTCGAGCACGGCGGGCGTCTGCACGGCCCACCAGATGCCCTCGGCGACGGTGAGGGGCGTGCGGCCGCGCGCCGCGAGCTCGGGCTGGGCCTCCTCCGGCGACCAGTTCGACAGGTCGTCGCCGCGGTCGAGGCCGACGACGGCGTAGAGGTCCTCGTCGGGCACCTCCAGCCCGGGCACTGGCGCGAAGTCGTCCAGGTCGGCCATGTCCACCACGACGAAGCCCGCCTTGGGCTCGCCCTTGCGGTCGTCGCGGCGCAGCAGCCCCGCGGTGCCCGACGGCGGCGCGAGCCGCGGGTGCACCACCAGGAGTGCCGAGGGGGCCGGGTTGCCGGCCGAGGCCGGGTACGACTCGGCGACCCGGGCGGCGAGGGCGGCCGCCCGGGCGCGGACGGCGTCGTCGGACAGGCCCGCCGCGCGGGTCACGCCGAGCGCGACGAGGCGCTCGGCCTGCTCGGCGAGGGAGGGGAGAACGGGGAGGGTGGCGGTCGTGGACGGGGCGGGCTGGGCGGGAGCGGTCGTCGTCTTCACGGGAAAGTCCAACGGCGGGGACGCCGCCGGTGTTCCCCCCGTTGATGTCGGGCAAGTATCTTGACGTCAAGATAAGTGCGCTATGCTGGCGGGAGCAGCCCGGCTTACGCTGGGCGGAGCCCCCAAGCCCCCGTGACGGCGGACGGAGCGCCCCGTTGCGCCACGCCCGCCCGAGCACATCAGCCCCGCAGAAGGAGCCGTAGTGAGCAGCGTGGACACGTTCGGATCGAAGGGAACGCTGGAGGTCGGAGGCAAGGC
The DNA here is from genome assembly GCF_057158775.1 of Antribacter sp. NEAU-D49. Taxonomy (NCBI): domain Bacteria; kingdom Bacillati; phylum Actinomycetota; class Actinomycetes; order Micrococcales; family Promicromonosporaceae; genus Antribacter; species Antribacter sp. NEAU-D49. The sequence continues at coordinate 63,523 of NZ_JBXTSN010000023.1, forward strand.
CTACGAGATCTTCCGCCTCTCCGCCGTGGAGGGTGCCGAGCGCCTTCCCTACAGCCTCAAGATCCTCGCCGAGAACCTCCTGCGCACCGAGGACGGCGCCAACATCACGGCTGACCACGTGCGCGCCATCGCCGCGTGGGACCCCGACGCCCAGCCGGACACCGAGATCCAGTTCACGCCCGCCCGCGTGATCATGCAGGACTTCACCGGTGTTCCCTGCGTGGTCGACCTCGCCACGATGCGGGAGGCCGTCGCCGCCCTGGGTGGCGACGCCACGCGGATCAACCCGCTGGCTCCCGCCGAGATGGTCATCGACCACTCGGTGCAGATCGACGTCGCCGGCCGCGCGGACGCGTTCCAGCGCAACGTGGAGTTCGAGTACCAGCGCAACCACGAGCGCTACCAGTTCCTGCGCTGGGGCCAGACGGCGTTCGACGACTTCAAGGTCGTGCCCCCGGGCACCGGCATCGTGCACCAGGTCAACATCGAGTACCTGGCGCGCACGGTCATGACCCGCGAGGTCGACGGCGTGCTGCGGGCCTACCCCGACACCTGCGTCGGCACCGACTCGCACACCACGATGGTCAACGGCCTGGGTGTGCTGGGCTGGGGCGTGGGCGGCATCGAGGCCGAGGCCGCCATGCTCGGCCAGCCCGTGTCGATGCTCATCCCGCGCGTCGTCGGCTTCAAGCTGTCCGGCTCCATCCCGGCCGGCGTCACCGCCACCGACGTGGTGCTCACGATCACGCAGATGCTGCGCCAGCACGGCGTCGTCGGCAAGTTCGTCGAGTTCTACGGTGCCGGCGTGGCCCAGGTGCCGCTCGCGAACCGCGCCACCATCGGCAACATGTCGCCGGAGTTCGGCTCCACGGCCGCGATCTTCCCGATCGACTCGGTCACGGTGGACTACCTGCGGCTGACCGGCCGCTCCGAGGACCAGCTCGCGCTCGTCGAGGCGTACGCCAAGGAGCAGGGCCTCTGGCTCGACGCCGACACGCCCGAGCCGGTCTTCTCCGAGTACCTCGAGCTGGACCTGTCGACGGTGGTCCCGTCCATCGCCGGCCCCAAGCGCCCGCAGGACCGCATCGAGCTCTCGCACGCCAAGAGCGCCTTCCTCCGCGACCTGCCCGCGTACGCGCCGGAGGTCGCCGACGTCGTCGACGAGGCCGTGAAGGAGTCGTTCCCGGCCTCCGACTCGCCCGCCTTCCCGGCCAACGGCCGCAAGAAGGTCCAGGTGACGAACAGCGAGGGCAAGGAGTTCGAGCTGTTCCACGGCGCGGTCGCCATCGCGTCGATCACGTCGTGCACCAACACGTCGAACCCCTCGGTCATGCTCGCCGCGGCGCTGCTCGCGAAGAAGGCCGTCGAAAAGGGCCTGGAGGCCAAGCCGTGGGTCAAGACCTCGATGGCCCCGGGCTCGCAGGTCGTGACCAACTACTACGAGAAGGCCGGTCTCTGGCCCTACCTCGAGAAGCTGGGCTTCCACCTGGTCGGCTACGGCTGCGCCACGTGCATCGGCAACTCGGGCCCGCTCGACGAGAAGGTGTCCGAGGCGGTCAACGCCCACGACCTGTCCGTCGTCTCGGTCCTCTCGGGCAACCGCAACTTCGAGGGCCGCATCAACCCCGACGTGAAGATGAACTACCTCGCGTCGCCGCCCCTCGTCATCGCGTACGCGCTGGCCGGCACCATGGAGTTCGACTTCGAGAGCGACCCGCTGGGCCGCGACGAGGCCGGCAACCCGGTGTTCCTGCGCGACATCTGGCCGTCGCCGGAGGAGGTCGAGTCCACGATCGCCGCCTCGATCGACCGCGCCATGTTCGAGGCCGACTACGCCGACGTCTTCAAGGGTGACGAGCGCTGGGCCGCCCTCGAGACGCCCGAGGGCGACACGTTCGCCTGGGACCCCGAGTCCACCTACGTGCGCAAGCCCCCGTACTTCGACGGCATGGGCCTCACGCCGGAGCCGGTCACGGACATCTCCGGTGCGCGCGTCCTGGCGAAGCTCGGCGACTCGGTCACCACGGACCACATCAGCCCCGCCGGCTCCATCAAGGCAGACAGCCCGGCCGGCAAGTACCTGGCCGAGCACGGCGTGGACCGTCGCGACTTCAATTCCTACGGCTCGCGCCGTGGCAACCACGAGGTCATGATCCGCGGCACGTTCGCGAACATCCGCCTCCGCAACCAGCTCCTCGCGGCCGAGAACGACGGCGCCGGGGTCGAGGGCGGCTTCACGTACAACTTCGTGAAGGGCGCCCCGGACACCATCTACGACGCCGCGCAGGACTACGCCGCGCAGGGCACCCCGCTCGTGGTGCTCGGTGGCAAGGAGTACGGCTCGGGCTCGTCCCGCGACTGGGCTGCCAAGGGCACCGCGCTCCTCGGCGTCAAGGCCGTCATCACCGAGAGCTTCGAGCGCATCCACCGCTCCAACCTCATCGGCATGGGCGTGCTGCCGCTGCAGTTCCCGGCCGGCGAGAACGCCGGGTCGCTGGGCCTGGACGGCACGGAGACCTTCGACATCAGCGGCATCACCGCGCTGAACGAGGGCACCACGCCGTCGACCGTCCACGTCACCGCCACCAAGACGGACGGCTCCGTCGTCGAGTTCGACGCCGTGGTGCGCATCGACACCCCGGGCGAGGCCGACTACTACCGCAACGGCGGCATCCTGCAGTACGTGCTGCGCTCGCTGGTGGGCTGACCCCGGTCGCGGGTCGTTGCCCGACGCCGGCCGCTCGCCTCTCCCCGAGGCGTGCGGCCGGCGCCGTTACCCCCGGCGGCCCGGCTCAGCTCGCCGCCGCCGCCAGGGCGCCCGCCGAGGTGGCGAGGAACGCCAGGCCCGTGACGACGCCGACGGTGGCGGGGACACGCGCTCCGAGCAGCTTCGCCGCCGGGTGGGCCATCAGGCCCGCCACGGTGGCGGCCAGCGCACCCAGCCCGAGGGCGGGGAAGCTGAGCAGCTCACCCAGCACGAAGAAGTGCGGGCTGCCGAGCACGGCGACGACGGTGGGCACCAGGTCCGCCTTGCCACGCTTCGACGCGAACCCGGCCACGACCCGGACCACGGCGGCGTGCAGGCCCAGCACCACCAGGTAGATGCTGACGAGGGGCCCGGTGAGCGCCGTGGGCTCGTCCCACCGGGCGATCGTGAGGGCGATGCCGGCGACCGTCGTCGCGGCCGCGAACCCGGCGACCGCGACGACCGCGAGCTGCCGCCTGCGGGTCGCGTGCGGCACCGCCCAGGCCAGCCACAGGAACGCCGGGAGGCCGAAGGCCGCCGCTGCCGTGGCCGCGTCACGCAGATGTTCCACCATGTCGTACCCCCTGGACGATCCGGATGAACCGGACACTCAGGGTAATAGAACTCTCAAGGGTCAGGCTCGTGGTTGTGATATCGCCCACGTGATCCGGGGTGGGATTCACCCCGTCGTGGTGGCCGGCTCCGGAGCCGCGGTGAGCGCCGTCGCGACGTGCGCCACGACCTCCGCACGGACCGCCGGATCGTCCAGCACGCGGTTGTGCCCGAGGCCGGACGTGATGACGAGGCGGCTGCCGGGGTGTGCGGCGTGGAGCCGCCGGGCGAAGCCGAGGCTCACCTCGCGGTCGTCGGCGTCCTGGACGAACAGGGCGGGGACGTGGGCTGGCACGGGTCGCGCCAGGAGATCGAACCGGTGCCTGGGGTCGGGCTCGTCGGGGAACACCGTCGTGGCGATCCGCTCCGCGAGCCGCTCGTTCAGCGCGGCGGGGAGGCCTGCGGTGGCGGCGAAGGTGTCGCTCAGCAGGTCGAACCGGGCAGCGGCGGCGATGCCGACGAAGCAGCGTGCACCGAGGCCTTCGTGGAGGGCGACGCCTCCGGCGAAGGCGCCGAACGAGTGGCCCACGACAGCCCGGGGCTCACCGGTGTCGTCGCGGAGCCGCTGCAGCACCTCGATGAAGTCCAGGATCGTCGTGTACCGGCCGGAGGAGTCGCCGTGCGCCGGTGCGTCGAAGGAGACGGGCCGGAAGCCGGCCGCCTCCAGGCCGGTGACGATCCCGGCCAGGCGCGACGCCCGCGACTGCCACCCGTGCACCACCAGGACCGGGGGAGCGGCGGGGTCGCCCCAGGAGTAGGTCGCGACGCGGGCGCCGCGGACCGTCAGCTCGCCCCAGCGGGCGCGCTCGTGCACGGGACGGTCGGCGGTGCGCACCGGCGGGGGCGGGCCCACGCGGCGGAACGCGGCCACGGACGCCGCGAGAGCCAGGGGCGGGGCCACCGTGCCGAGCGTGGTGAAGGCGGCGCGGACGGCGGGGTGGACGCGTGGCATGGGACCTCCTGGGTGCGACGACGGGTCGCCGTGGGCAGAAAACTGTACGACCGTTCGCACACTATCCGAACGGTCGTACACTTGTCACCATGCAGTCTCAGACCGCCCTGACGCCGGACCCGGCGACCGCGGACGAGCCGGTGGACGGCCGCCGTGCCCGCGGCGACCGCACCCGCCGCGCGGTGCTGGACCGCGCGGTGCAGGAGGCGTCCGTCTCGGGTCTCGAGTCCCTGTCGTTGGGTCGCCTCGCGGCGACGGCGCCGGTCAACAAGAGCGGCATCTCCGGCTTGTTCGGCTCGAAGGAGAAGCTGCAGCTGGCGACGATCGCCCGGGCTCGTGAGGTCTTCGTCGAGGCCGTGGTCGTCCCGGCTGCCGACTCGGCCAAGGGCCTGCCGCGGCTGTGGCTCACGCTGACGTCCTGGATGGCACACTCCCGCGACCGCGTCTTCGAGGGCGGCTGCTTCTTCCGCTCGGTCGCGGGGGAGTTCGACGCGCGCACGCCGGGGCCGGTCCGGGACGCCGTCGCGCGCGAGGAGCGGGAGTGGGAGGGATATCTCCGGTCCCTCGTGGTCGAGGCGGTGCGGCGCGGGCACCTCGACGCCGGGACGGACCCCGACCAGGTGGTCTTCGAGGCGGCCGCGCTGTACGCGCGTGCGAACGACACGTCGTTGCTGCACGGCGACGAGACGGCCTACGAGCGGGCCCTGACCGCCCTGCGCGCCGCCCTCGCCGCCCGCGGGGCGGACCCGGCGGCCCTGGCCTGACGGCTCGCGTCAGCGGTCGGGTGAGGAGTCGCTCGCCCGGTGGCCGAAGGTCTCGGCCGTGACCGCCGCGTACGACCGCCGCACGATCTCCTCGAGCACCGTCAGGTCCACCTGCTCCAGGTCCTTGAGGTAGAGGCACCCCACGCCCGTCGTGTGCGGGCCGAGGCGGGCGAGGAGCGCGTCGTGCGCGCCCACGCCGTCGGGCAGGTACACCGTGGTCGCGGCTTTGCGCGGGGAGAACCCCGCGGCGGGCGCGTGGCCGGAGTGTCCGCTCGCGTACCGGTAGCGGTACTCGCCGAACCCCACGATCGACGCGCCGAACATGCGCGGCTCCTCGCCCGTCACGCGCTCCAGGAGGTCGAGGAGCACGAGGGCGTCGCGGCGGCGCCCCGGGTGGGCGACGCTCTCGACGTACGCCACGGGGTCGCTCTCGGTCCAGTCGGTCTGGTTCGCCATGGCCTCAGTATCGGCCCCGGCCGGGTGAATCTGTCGCCGGCCGGCGAAGGCTTGGAGCGCTCTGGGGCGGGGCTGTGCCGATCCCGGGAGATGTCCGGGAGATGAATAAGAAGTAACGGTCACAATGGTACTTGTCGGGCACCGTTGCCGGGGACTACCGTCGGGTTCGCTCGGCGGCTCAAGGGTTCTTCTTGGGCCGATGCATGGCTTTTCCGCACTGAAGCGCGCTTCGATATCCGCCGGCCGTCCTGCGGGCCGGTTCCACCGATCGAACGGGAGTCACCATGACGAACGAGACCAAGGGCCTGCTCCTCGAGCTGCCCGACCTGGACTTCGAGGGCCTCGAGGTCCTCTCCGTCCGCGAGGCCGTAGCCGTCCCCGAGTCGGGCGCCACCTCGGGCTCGAGCAGCTGCACGTCGACGTCCTGCTGTGGCAGCAGCTCCTGCTGCTCGTCCGGTTCCTGCGGCTGACGTCCGCCTGACCGGCGAGGGCGTGGGACGGGAACGTCCCACGCCCTCGACTGCCGCCGCTCGACGACGAACGATACGAAAGAAGCTGATATGCCGGCAGTCGTGGTGGACAACCTCCACAAGAGCTACGGAGGCCACCGTGCGCTGCGCGGCGTGAGCCTCACGGTGCCCGAGGGCGCCGTCGCCGCCGTCCTCGGGCCCAACGGTGCGGGCAAGACCTCGCTCGTGGAGATCCTCGAGGGGCACCGCCGCCGCACGAGCGGCCAGGTCTCCGTCCTGGGGCTCGATCCCGACGTGCGCAAGGACTTCGCCGTCCTGCGTTCCCAGCTGGGCGTCGTCTTCCAGCAGACGATGCTCGAGCCCGGTGTCTCCGCCCTGGACCTCGTCCGGCGCCAGGCCACCTACTACCGCGACCCCTTGGCTGTCGACGAGGTGCTCGACGCCGTCGGCCTGACCGACGACCGCGCCAAGCTGGTCCGGTCGCTGTCCGGTGGTACGCGTCGCCGCCTCGACATCGCCCTCGCCCTGGTGGGCCGCCCCCGGGTGCTCTTCCTCGACGAGCCCACCACGGGTCTCGACCCGGTGTCCCGCCGGAAGGTGCGCGAGCTGGTCCGTTCCGTGAACGCCGAGGGCACCACCGTGGTCCTGACGTCGCACGACCTCGAGGAGGTCGAGTCGCTGAGCGACACCGTGCACGTCCTCGCCGGCGGCGAGGTGCTGACCGCGGGCACGGTGCGCGAGATCGTCAAGGCCTCGACGGCCGGGACGGTCGTGGAGCTCCTCCTGCCCGACGACGCCGCCCCCGGCGACCTGCCGGTGCCCGCCCGTGTCGACGGCCGCCGGGTCCGCGTCGAGACCGACGACCCGGAGACGACGACCCGGGAGCTGCGCGCCTGGGCCGAGGCCCGGGGCGTGACGATCGAGGACCTGGTCGTCGTCACCCCGCGGCTCGAGGACGCGTACCTGAGCCTGCTCGAGGCCCCCGCGGCCGGCTCCACGACGGAGGACTGACATGACCACCAGCAGCGCCACGACCCTGCCCGTGACCGACGGCTCCGCGCCCAGCCCGTTCCCGAGCCTGCTCCGGCACGTCGAGCTCGAGGTCAAGGACTTCTGGCGGTCGATCATCTCGCTCGCCTTCATCGTCCTGTTGCCCATCATGTTCTACATCGGCTTCGGGTTCGCCTTCCGCTCGCAGGGCCAGACCGTCCTGACGGTGGGGGACCACACGGTCACCCAGGCCAACCTCAGCTACGCCGGGGTGCTCACCTTCGGGCTGATGTCCGTCGCGTTCGCCAACGTCGCGATCAGCCTCGCGATCCGGCGGCACCACGGGCTCTTCCGCCGTCTGCGGACCACCCCCGTGCGGCCGTGGGTCGTGACGGTCGCGTTCCTCGTCAACGGCCTGCTCACGGCGGTCGTCGTCGTGGCGGCCGTGACGCTCCTGGGGACGCTGGGTCTCGGGGTCGAGCTCCCGGCCGACCGCCTGGGGGTGCTCGCCGCCGCGCTCTTCCTCGGGTACGCCTGCATCGCCCCGCTCGGCACCGCGCTCTCGCTCGTGCCGCCGAGCGCCGACGCGGCCGTGCCGATCGTGAACGGCATCTTCTTCCCGATGGCGTTCCTGTCGGGCGCGTTCATGCACATCCCGCTCGGCGAGGTGGCGGACGCGATCGTCGCGTACCTGCCCGGCAAGCCGCTCATGACGCTCATGACCGGCGCCGTGTCGGGGGAGGGGCCCGCGTGGGACACGTCGTCCATGCTGCTGCTCCTCGCCTGGGGCGTCGCCGGGACCGTCGTCTCGCTCCGGTTCTTCCGCTGGGGCTCCGAGAAGGAGCCGCGGGGCTTCGGGTCGCGCCGGGCGGCCGACGGTGACCGGTAGATGACGAGCAGCGTGGTCGCGCCCGGGGACACCGGGCAGCTGGTCACCCCCTTCTGGGTCTCGCGCACCAACCTCTACCCCTTCCGGGAGCTCCGGCACGACGCCGGGGGCACCGCCGTCGCGCTGGAGCGCCTCGCCCAGGAAGAGGCGCGCCGGGAGGGGCTGGTCGACACGCTCCTGGAGCGTCTGCACGACCTGGCGCCGACGGTGCCCGACGACGAGCGGCGGCAGTTCGTGCTCCCGCTCAAGCGGGACCTGTTCAACCGGCGCCGGCCGCGCCCGGACATCGTGGCGCACCCCCGTGCGGCCGACGTCGAAGGGCTGGACGAGTGGTGCGCCACCTGGGACGCGACCGACCGGATCGTCGCGACGCTGGACGCCGTGCACGACGCGGCGCTGGCCTCGGAGCGCGACGGCCTCGTCGAGTGGAGCCGTGACCCCGACGTGCGCCGGTCGGTCGCGGTCACCAGCCGCGACCTCCTGCGTGCCGTGGTACGCCGCTCGGTCACGCCGCCGGACGCCGCCGACAAGCGCACCCGCAAGGCCGAGGGCACGCTGGTGCAGTACCACTCGCGCTCGACGGTGCGGGTCAGCCCGTTCTCCCTCTACACCGGGGTCCATGTCGCGGCCCTCGACGGGCCGGGCGGCAACCTCGCGGAGCAGGCCACCACGCCCGGCGGCGGCGCCGAACCCCTCGGCCGCCGCTCCGTGCCCGCCGTGCGCGGCGTCCTCCTGCGGCACGCCGCGCGGACGCTCCTCCACGACCCTCTCGACGCCCGGCACGTGCCCTTCCGGCTGACCGCCGGGTACGCCCTCACCGACGGCGTGCTGGAGGTCCACCGCCGGCACTGGGCAGCGCCCACGCCGGGGATGAAGGCCGACGGCGTCACGGAGGACGTGGCGCGGCTGCCGCTGACACCGTCGATCGAGCACGTCGTCGGCGTCCTGCTGCAGGCCTGCGGGCCCGAGTCGGCGGGCCTGGTGGAGGACGAGATCGTGGGGCGGCTCGTGGACAGCACGGGCTGGCCCGAGGACCGTGCGCGCGGGCTGGTCGGGAAGCTGGCGGGCCTGGGCCTGCTGGTGCCGGTCTTCGGGGTGGACGAGCAGGCCGACGACGCGCTGGAGCGCTGGCTCGCGCTGCTGGCCCCGATGGAGGGGGCGGCGTCGGCCCGGATGCGCGCGGCCGTCCAGCGGAGCCTCGAGGCGCTGCCCCGGTTCGGCGCCGAGGACGGCGAGGCGCGCGTCGGGACCGTCGCGGACCTCGCCACCGTGTGGAGCGCGACGGTCGGCGCCCCGGTCGAGGCGCCCCTCGTGGAGGACTCGTACGTCAGCCGCGGCGCGGACGTGCCCGGCACGCTCGTGCGGCGGTGGGCGGACGACGTCGGCCGCCTGCGTCCCCTGCTGGAGGCGTGCGACGACCAGCGCCTGCTCGGTGCGGCCCTCGAGACCGTCTTCGTCGAGCGGTACGGGACCGGCGGGCGCTGCACGGACCTGCGGGAGCTCGCCCGCCGCGCGTACGCGGCCTTCCCGCTCACGCAGCGGCTGGTCTCCGGGCAGGACGTGCCCGGCTCGCCGGACCGGGTGCGCCGGCTGCTCGCCGCGCGCGAGCCCGCCGTGCGCCACCTGCTGGACCTTCAGGCGCGGCCCGGCGAGGAGGCGGAGGTGGACCCGGGGGTGCTCGCTCACGTCGCGGGGCTGCTCCCGCCCGCGGGGCCGGGCGAGGTGCGGGCCGTGTCGGTGTTCGGGCAGCCGCAGGGGCAGCGGCTCGTCGTCAACCATGTCTACGGCGGGCAGTCCCGCTACTACAGCCGGTACCTGCACCACGTCGACCCCGCCGTCACCGAGGGCCTGCGCAGGCACCACGCGCGGGTCGCCGCACCCGGCACCCGCACCGTGCAGATCCGTCCGGTCATGGGGTTCAACGCGAACCTCGGCCCGCTCCTGGCGGACGTCGAGCTCGCGCTGCCGGACGGGCCGCCCGCGCGGCCCGGCATGCTGCGGCTGGCAGACCTGCACGTGGTGCACACCGACGACGGGCTGCAGGTACGCACGGCACGCGACGACGCACCCGTGACCGTGCTCTATACGGGCTTCCTGGTGCCGCACGCCCTGCCGTCCGAGGAGATGCTGCTGGCGGTGCTCGCCGGAGCGCCGTACTACTCGTTCGGCGACCTGGCCATCGACCTGCACACGCGGCACGTGGTCGGGGGCGAGCCGTCCCGGGGCACCGCCCGGGTGATGAGCGGCGACCTGGTGCTGTTCCGGCGCCGCTGGGTGCTGGAACGGGACGTCCTGGTGCGCCGCGACGGCGAGACGCCGCAGGAGCACTTCCGGCGGGTCAACACGGAGCGGCTGCGGCGCGGGCTGCCCGACCAGGTGTTCGTCCGGCAGCTCCAGGGGCGTCAGCTCACGCCGATGGAGCGTGTCGTGACCCCCAAGCCGCAGCACGTGGACTTCCTCAGCCGCCTGCACGTCGCGCACGCGGCCCGCGTCACCGAGCGCTCGGGCCCGTGGCTCCTCGTCGAGGAGCTCACCCCGCTGCCGAGCGTGCGCAGCGACCGGGGAGCCCACGCGACAGAGATCTTCTTCGAGCTGAGCACGACTGACGAGAGGAGGGCGAGATGGTGACCACCGTCCGCCTGGTGCACTTCGGCGACAAGGAACAGCTCGTCCGGGACGTGCTGCTGCCCCTCGTGGCGGACACCGCGGCGCGGGACGGCGTGGACAGCGCCTGGCTGCGCTCGCACTGGCTGCGTGGCCCGCACGTCCTGCTGCACGTGACGGGCCCGGGCGCCGGGCAGGCCGCCGAGGCGGCGGCCGACCGGCTCCGTGAGCACGTGGCACGGCACCCGTCGCGAGCGGTCCTGGACCCGGACGAGTACGCCCGCCTCTCCGCGGAGCTGGGCCGGCTCGAGCTGGTGGACCCGCCGTACCTGCCGCTGTGGACGGACAACGAGGTGGCGGTCCTCGACCAGGAGCTCGGCGACACGTTCGTGCGCACGCACGAGGCGACCCTGGCGAAGGGCCGCATCATGGGCGCCGGCACCGCCGTCCTGCGCACGGCGCTCGACGCGGGGACAGGCCCGGTGGACGCCACGTTCCTCGGCATGGCCGCCGTGGCGGTCGCCTACCCGCGGCACGGCCTCGTCTCCGGGTACCAGGCGTTCCTGTCGCACTGGAAGGAGTACTTCCACTGGTCCGACCCGGACGGCCGGGCCGACGCCGCGCTCTCGGAGGCCTTCGCCGCGCAGCGCGACCGGCTCGTGGGGCTGCTGGGCGAGGTGCGGGACGGCGGCGACGTGGTCCGGACCGACCCGGTCGCGGCCGCCTGGACGGCCTGGGTCGAGGTGGCGCTGCCCCTGGCGATGGAGCTGGCGGAGGCGGGCGACGTGCTGCCGTACCCGCACCCCGCCCGGGCCGCGGCGGCCGCGAAGTTCGGCGAGGAGACCGCCGTACGCTGGAGCGGGTCCGACGAGCGGTCCTACAGCGACTACCACCGCGCGTTCCGGCAGCTCGACTTCACCAGGCTGGGCAACGGCTCGGACTTCGCGGCGTACCGGTTCCTCGTCAACTGCTTCTTCGACCTCCTGGCCGTGCTGGGCGTGACGCCGCTGCAGCGGTACTCGGTGGCGCACCTGTTCACGGACGCGGCCCAGGTCGTCGTCGGTGAGCCGTGGCAGACGACGGTGGCGCGGGCCGTGGAGCGGCAGAGCGCCGAGGCCGTGCCGACCCTCCCGTGGCGGGGAGGGCAGGGTGCCTGACGCCGTGCGCCTGCGCCGCGGCACCCGGGTCCGCGACCTGGAGGGGCGAGGCGTCGCGGTCAGCGCGGGGGGTGCGGCGGTCGTGGTCGACGGCGCCGGTGCCGAGCGGCTCTGGGCGGCGATCCGTCCCTTCCTGGAGTCCGGGGTGGACGCGGAGGCCCTCGTCGCCTCCGTGCCGCCGGCGGGGCGTGCCGTCGTCGGCGGGATCCTCGCCGAGCTGGAGGCGCACGACCTGCTGCGGGCGGTCGAGCCCGGCGTCCCGGACGTTCCCGCCGCCACCCTGGACCACCTGGAGGCGGTGGCCCGCAGCCCGCACGCGGCGGCCGGCGCCGTCCGGGCGACAGCGCTGCGCGTGACCGGGACGGGCGCCGCGGCCGAGGCGGCCGCGCGGCACCTGCGCGAGGCCGGGTTCGGCGACGTCGCGGAGGCCCCGGGCGTGCCAGGCGTCGTCGTCGTGGAGCACCTGGCCGACGGCGGCGCGTGGTCACCCCTCGCGTTCGCCGCCGGGGCGGGCGACAAGCGGCTCGTGGGACCCCGCGACCGCGACGCGGACCCCGCGCTCCTGGCCGACGCCGTGCGCTGGGCCGCCGCCCGGCCGTCGGCGGGGGAGCGGGGCGGGCTCACCGACCAGCTCGTCGCCGCGCAGCTGACCGTGGTCGTCCTGGGGGCGGTCGTGCGGCACTCCGGCGCGCAGGACGGCGCCACCTCGGCGGGCCCGGGTGCCGAGTATCTCGTGACGTCGAGCCGGCTCGTCGCCGAGCCGCACCGGCGGGTCGTCCTGCCGGCCGTGACCGGGCCGTGGACCGAGGTCGCCCTCGCCGCCGAGGAGCCCGAGCGCGAGACGCCCGGGGTGCTCGACGGGCTGACCGACCTCTGGGACAGCGAGCTCGGTCCCGTCGCGGAGCCGCTGCCCGGCGACCTCTCACAGCTGCCCGTCGGGCTCGCCGTCTCGGCACGGCCGGGCGAGGCGGGCGTGCTCGGCGTCGGACTGACCACGGCGCTGGCGCGGCTCGACGCGCTCCTGGCCGGGCTGCGGTCCGTGGCGCTCGGTTCCGTGGCGCCCGGTTCCGCGGCGCCCGCGTCCCTGGCGCCGCACGCGCCGGCCGTGACTGCCTGCGTGGGTCTCGGGACGACCCCCGCCGACGCCCAGGCCGAGGCCGTGGCCCGGCTCGCGGAGGCCGCGAGCGCCGGCTGGCCGCTCACCGTCGTGCCCGACGACGCCCTCGGACCCCGAGCCCGGCGCCTGCACGCCGCGCTGACCCTCCGGCTGGGTCTTGACGTCCGGCTCGTGGCCACCACGGCGCCCGGCGGCCGGCCGTGGGCGGGTCTTGTCCGGGTCGCTGTCGAGGGCGACGCCGGGACGCTCGGGGTCGCGTGCGCGGCGGACCTCGCCGCCGCGCTGGAGGGCGCTCTGCTGCGGGCCGCCGGCCGCGCGCAGTACGCGGCCCGGGCGGGCGAGGGCGCCGCCGTCGAGCAGGAGGTGGCGGACGCGCACGGGGACGTCCTCGACGTCCGGAGCGAGGCGGTACGCCGCAGCCTCGCCGCGTGGCTGGCGGCCGGTGCCCCGGTGCTCGTGCGCGAGCCTGCGCAGGCCGCCGTCTGGGCGGCGGCGGGCCTGTCGGTGCGGGAGGCGTCGTGGCTGTGACGACTGCGGGCGGCCCGGCCCGTACGGCCGACGACGTCGCGTCCGCCACCGCGACCGCCCTTGCCGGGGGCCGCGCCGCGGTCCGTGCGGGCGACGGCGTGGTGCGGGTCGCGGCGCACGGCGAGCACGTGGTGGTCGGGCCGTGGGAGACCGACGGGGCGCGGGGCTGCCTGGACTGTGCGCTCCTCTGGTGGGCCGACGTGTCGCCGCACACCGCCGACGCGGGCCAGGTCCGCCTCGCGGGGGCGTGGCACGCCACCGTGACGGGGCTGGCCGGCCTCCTGGTCGAGGAGTCCCGGGCCGACGACGGCGCGTGGTCCCGCCGGGTGGTCGTCCTGGACACCCGCACGGGCGAGACGAGCACGCACCGGTTCGCCGTGCACCCGCTGTGCGAGCGCTGCGCCCTGCCGGACCCGGGGGCGGGGCCGCTCGACCTCGTCACGCCGCAGCCCGCGGCGGGCGGGCCGCTGCGCACCCGGCGCCTGGACCGCGCCCGCCTGCGGGAGCGGCTCCTGGACTTCCGGTTCGGCCCGGTGGCGCACACGTACCGCGACGAGGAGTCGCCGCTCGCGCTCGTGACGTGCGAGACGGTGGTGCCCGGCCGGGCGGCCCGCGAGGGCGGGTACGGGCGGTCGACCGGCTTCACGAGCAGCGAGGTGCCCGCGTTCCTGGAGGGCGTGGAGCGGGTGCGCGGCGGCTACCGCGCCCCCGGGCGGCCGGTCGTCGTCGCGCCGTACGCCGAGGTCGCCGACCAGGCCGTGGACCCCGCGACGCTCGGGCTGCACGACCCGGCGCTCGCCGCCCACCCCGCCCACCACTTCGACCCGTACTCGCCGCACACCCCGACGAGCTGGGTGTGGGGGTGGTCGACGCTGCGTGCCGCGCCCGTCCTGGTGCCCGAGCACGTGGCCTTCTGGCACGAGCGGGGCACCGGCGCCCGGTTCCTGTACGAGTCGTCGAACGGCTGCGCCGTCGGCGGCTCCCTGGAGGAGGCGGCGCTGTACGGGCTGCTGGAGGTGATCGAGCGTGACGCGTTCCTCCTCGCCTGGTACTCGCGCAGCCGCCTGCGGGAGGTGGTGCTCGACCCGGGCGGCGAGCTCGCCCCGGCGGTCGACCTGCTGGCCGAGCGGGGGCTCACGCTGCGCGTGATGGACCTGACGTCCGACTTCGAGGTCCCCGTCGCGCTCGCGGTCATCACCGCGGACGAAGAGACGGTCCGCGCGGGCCGGGCGCCCGCGATGTCCCTCGCCTCCGGTGCGGGGATCGACTGGCGCAAGGCCGTCCGCACGGCCGTCGAGGAGGCGCTCACGAACGCCGTCATGTACCCGAAGTGGGTCATGATGCGGGCCGACGTGTCGGTCGAGCGCTGCCGCCCGATGCTCGACGACTTCACGCTCGTGCGGACCCTGGAGGACCACACGGGCCTGCACGGGCTGTGGGAGGCGCGCCCCCTGTGGGAGTTCCTGGACAACCCGTCGGAGCAGGTGAGCGAGGCGGACCTCGGCGAGGTGGACCCCGCGCGGCTGTCCGACGTCGCGGCGGCGCTGGCGGGCCTGGTCGGCCGGGCCCACACGCTTGGGTCGGACGTCGTGGTGGTCGACCAGACGGGGCCCGACGACGTCGCGGACCTCGGCGTGCACTCCGTGAAGGTCATCGTCCCCGGCACGGTCCCGATGACCTTCGGGCACGTCAACCAGCGCACCGTCGGCCTGCCGCGGCTCGCCCGCGGGTCGCAGATCCTGAGGGGAGCCCGGCCGTGGAGCAGCTCGCAGACGCTCAACCCCGTCCCGCACCCGTTCCCGTGAGGAGCCCGGCGGCCGGGCCGGCGGGGAGCCCGGGCGGCTCGGCGGCCGGCTCCGCCGCCGTCCTCGCGCGCTTCCACGCCGAGACGTACGGCAAGGCGGTCAGCCCGGTCACCACCTTGTTCGGGGGCGGGGCGGACGCCTGTGCCGCCGGCCCGGCGGAGCCCGCCCCGGCAGCGGTGGTGGCGGCCCTGCGCGCCACGCGGGCGGGGGACCGGCTCGACGGGCCCGCCGCGGACCGGCTCGACGCCGCCGTGCTGGAGGCCGTCCGGGTGCGGCGGCTCAGCCCCACGGACCGGTACGCGGCGCACCGCGCCTACCCCTCTCCGCGAGGGCTGTTCGGGGCCGACGCCCACCTGCGCGGCGGGCCCGGCGGCGACCGCACCGCCGACCCGTACAGCGACGCGCTGCGACCGGCCGCCCCGGCCGCGGAGCAGGGTCCGGCCGGGGAGACCGGGCAGGCTGCCCGCCCGCACGTCGCCGTGACGACCCACCCCGACCGGTTCCCGGTTCCCTACGGGACCCTGCGCCCCGCCCTGGCGGAGCTCGAGGCGGGCCACCTCGCCGCGACGCTCGCCCTGACGACGCTCCGCGCCGGCGTCCTCGGCGCGGTGCGGCTCGGGCCCGCGCCGCACGCGCCGGGCACGGTCGCGACGCTGTGGCCTGGCGACCCGGGCTCGCCGGGCACCCCCGGCCAGCCGGACCCCGCCGTCGTGCACGGTCTGCCCCCGGAGGTCCCGGCCGCTGCCGTGGCAGCGCTCGACGCGCTGACCGCCCCGCCCCGCGACCTGGCCTCGTGGCTCGACCGGCGGTCGAGCGGGTCGTCGTTCGACAACCTCGTGACCAGCCCGCCCGTGCCCGACGACGAGGCGCACGCCGTCACCGCGGCCCTCACCGCCGCGCTGGACGCCGTCGCGGCCGCCGCCCCCGGCCCGGGGGCCCTCCGGGCGTACCGGCACCGGCTGGTCGGCGACTCGATGTCCGTCTGCGAGGCCGTGCGCCTGGACCACGCGGCGCCGGCCCGGACGGTGTCCGCGGGGCCCCTCTTCTCGTCCACCCTGGGATACAGCCTCACCGCCGACCTCCGCGCCTGGTCCGACGCCTACGGGACCGCCGCCCCCGCGACCCTGCACGCCACGCTCGGCTGGGCGGGGCAGTGGGCGTCGCTCGCAGCCGCGGCCGGACGTCTGACCGTGCGCCCCGCCCGGAACTTCGACGACGGCGCCTGGGCGGACGCGCTCGCGCTCCCGCCGGGGCACGTCGTCGTCTACCAGCTCTGGGTGCGCGTGCTGCCCCCGGCCGCCTGGAGCGGCCACGCGCTGTCGACCCTGGGAGTGATAGCACGATGACCTGGGACACCCTGTACGCCTACCTGCACCGCCCGCCGGCCGAGGTCGACCGGGTGCTGGTCGACGCCGTCGGGCCCGCGGTGCGCGCGATCCTCGACGACGGCCGGGCCTCCGGCTGGCACTTCCTCCGGTACTGGACCGGCGGCCCGCACCTCCGCGTGCGCCTGCGCGACGCCGACCCGGGAGCAGTGCGCGACCTCGCCGCGGTGCTCGCCGACGCGGCCGCCGGGCCCGGGCCCCGGCTCGACCTCGACGCGGCCGCGTTCGGCACAGCCTTCGCCGCCGAGGACCCGGAGCCGTGGCGGCCCGACGGGACCGTCGAGACCGCCGAGTACGTGCCCGAGACCCTGCGCTACGGCGGGCCCGAGGCGCTCGCGGCCTGCGAGGCCTTCTTCGGCACGAGCTCCGACCTCGTGCTCGCCGTCCTCGCCGCGGCCCCCGGCCAGGACGCGCGCCGCACCGTGGCCCTGGACCTCGTCCTGCTGGCCCTCGACGTCCTCGGCCTGCCCGACCTCGCGGCCGTGTCGGCTGCCCGCGGCTACTTCACCGCCTGGGACTTCTCGCCCGAGTCACGGTCCGACGGCGCCTCCGCCCGCCGCGCCGCGGAGGCCGCCTACTGGGAGTCCCCCGCCCGGTGGGACCGGCGCCGGGACGCTGTCCGGGCGGTCGCCGCGGCAGAGCGGCCCACCACGCACCAGGTCTGGGCCGGCGCCCTGCGCGGCCTCGTCGGACGGCTGCGCGAGCTCGAGCAGCAGGGTCTGCTGCGCAACGACGTCGCCCGGATCGTCTGGTCCCAGGTGCACATGACCAACAACCGGCTCGGGCTGTCCGTCTGGGACGAGCGGCTCGTCGCCTGGCTCGCGTCGCTGTGCCTGCCCGGGCGCGAGCGCACCGCGGACTTCTTCGCCGACGGCGCCGCCTCGCCCGACCGCGCCTACCTGGAGGACAGCAAGTACCGGGCCGGCGCCCTCACGACCGACCAGCTGCCGCGCCGGGCGGCCCCCGCGGCTGCGCCGGGCGCCGGGGCGGCGACCCGCGCGGCAACGCCGCCCGGCCCCGCGGCGGCGGCCGGGCGCGTGCCCCTGACCTCTGCCCGTGTCGGGGGCACGCTCGGCGACGCGCTCGTCTCCCGGCACAGCGGCTACGGCGACTACGGCGGCACGCTCCACCTCGACGACCTCGGGACCCTGCTCGGCTCGGCGCTCGGCACCGCGCCCGGTCGCGTGCCCGCGGATCCGCCCGCCACGGGCCGCCGGCTCCGCCACCCCCGCGCGGGCGGGGGCGGCTCCGTGGAGACCTACGTGCTGGCGCTCGCGGTGGAGGGCCTGGCTCCGGGCCTGTACCGCCACGCGGCCGAGGACGGCGTGCTCGACCCGGTGGACACCCTGCCGGTCGACGGGCTGCTGCCCCAGCTCTCGCCGCTCCTCGGCGAACTGGGGACGGACCCGGCCGCCGTGATCGACGCGTCCCGCGTGCCGGTGCTCCTCGTCCTGGCCACCGACCTGACCCGCCTCCGCCCCCGGTACGGTCTGCGCGCGCTGCGGCTCTCCCTGCTGGAGGCGGGCCACATGGCGCAGAACCTGGGCCTGTGCGCGGCCGACCTCGGCCTGGTGTCGGTGCACCTGTCGGCCTTCGCCGACGACGAGGTGAACGCGCGGCTGCACCTCGACGGCGTCGACCGCTGGGCCGCCGCCCTGATCCCGGTCGGCCGGCCACCGGAGCCCGGTAGCGTGCCTCGGGCAGGACCCCCAGCAGGACTTCCAGGACCCCCAGCAGGACCCGACGAAGGAGGACTCCGATGAGCGACCTGTACGGCAGCCCCCAGGACGACCGCGCGCAGGGCCCGCGGGAGCCACGCAGCATGGCGGTACCCAACGCGCTCGGCATCGGTGCGCCGGTGCTCGGGCTCGGGATCGGCCTCGCGCTCGGCAACCCCGGCGTGGGCGTCCTCATCGGAGCCGGCGTGGGCATGGTCCTGCGGGCGCTCGCCGGCCGGGACGGCGGCAAGTAGTCCTCGGCCCCTGGCCGGCGCCTCCTCAGGCGTCGGCCAGGCCGACGGTGACGTCCGGCTCGGCGGCGGCCATCAGAGCTCGAGCTCCTGCTCCTGGTCCCACTCCTCGGTCCAGCCGAGCTGGTCGAACAGGGCGTCGAGGATCCCGGCCGTGAAACCCCAGACGAGGTGCTCCGTCCCGTCCGCGTGCACCAGGAACCCCGGCCCGCGGTACGTGCGGCCGGCGCGCCGCAGCACGACGGTGCGCCGGTTCACCGGGTCGAGCAGGTCGGCCACGGGCGCGCGGAACACGTGCGACGACTCGGCCACGTCGACCACCCGGACCGGCGTCGGCCGGGCCCACCAGCCCAGGACGGGTGTCACCACGTGGTTCGAGACCGGCATCGGCAGCGGGGCGAAGGTGCCGAGCACCTCGACGCCCGCGGCGTCCAGGCCCGTCTCCTCGACGGCCTCGCGCAGCGCGGCCTGCACGGCGTCCTCGCCCGGGTCGGCCCCGCCGCCGGGGAACGCCACCTGACCCGCGTGGTTGCGGAGCGTGGCGGCGCGGGCGAGGAGGAGCACGTCGAGGTCGTGCGACACGGCCAGGGCCTGCGCCTCGTGCGTGCTCGCCAGGCCGTCCAGCACCCCGAAGAGCACCAGGACCGACGCCGGCCGCGCGTCCCCCGTGAACGAGCCCCGGGCGTGCTTCCACGGCCCCTCGAAACCCTTCGCCACCAGGTCGGCGAGCTGCGTGCGGGCGGAGAGCGTCATCGCCCGACCTTAACGCCTCACCAGCTCGTGGCGACGGGCATGCCCTCCTGGTACCCGGCGGCCGACTGGACGCCCACGACGGCGCGCTCGGCGAACTCGCCGAGGGTCCGCGCGCCCGCGTACGTGCAGGACGAGCGCAGGCCCGACG
This sequence comes from Antribacter sp. NEAU-D49, assembly GCF_057158775.1. Lineage (NCBI taxonomy): Bacteria > Bacillati > Actinomycetota > Actinomycetes > Micrococcales > Promicromonosporaceae > Antribacter > Antribacter sp. NEAU-D49. Next base: position 82,868 of record NZ_JBXTSN010000023.1, read on the forward strand.
TGATCTCGTCGAGCAGGTCCTCGACGCCCGGGCGCACCGGGTCGAGGTACATCTTGCCGGTGGAGATGCCCTCCTCGTAGAGGGCCTTGCGGGCCCGCGCGAACGCCGTCCCGGCGCCGGCGATGCGGGCGGCCACAGCCCGCGCGGACGCCATGCCGAACGAGTCCTTGTAGAGGCGGCCGGTGCCGTCCTCGCGCAGGTCGCCGGGCGACTCGTACGTCCCGGCGAACCAGGAGCCGATCATCACCTGCGAGGCGCCCGCCGCGAGGGCGAGGGCGACGTCGCGGGGGTGCCGCACGCCGCCGTCGGCCCACACGTGCTTGCCGAGCTCGCGGGCCGCGGCCGCGCACTCCAGCACCGCGGAGAACTGGGGCCGGCCCACGCCGGTCTGCATGCGGGTGGTGCACATGGCGCCCGGGCCCACGCCCACCTTGAGGATGTCGGCGCCCGCGGCGACGAGGTCGCGCACGCCGTCTGCGGTGACGACGTTCCCGGCCACGACGGGGACCGCCGGGTCCACGGACCGCACGGCGTCGAGCGCCTGCAGCATCTTGGTCTGGTGGCCGTGCGCCGTGTCGACCACCAGGACGTCGACGCCCGCGGCCAGGAGGTCCTTGGCCTTGGCCGCCACGTCGCCGTTGATGCCCACCGCCGCGCCCACCCGCAGGCGGCCCGACGCGTCCAGCGCGGGGGAGTAGACCGAGGAGCGCAGCGCGCCCTTGCGGGTCAGCACCCCGGCGAGGCGGCCGTCGCGCACCACGGGCGCCACCGACAGGTGCGCGGCGTGCAGTATGTCGAACGCACGCTCCAGGCCCTCCGCGCCGCGGCCGTCCAGCACCTCGGCGTCGAGCACCAGCGGGTCCTCGGTCATCACCTGGCGCACCTGGGTGAAGCGGTCCACGTCGCGGCAGTCGTCGGCGGTGACGATGCCGACCGGGCGGCCGTCCTCCAGCACCACGGCCGCGCCGTGCGCGCGCTTGCCCAGCAGGGTCAGCACCGTGTGGACGGTGTCGCCGGGGGCGACGACCACGGGCGTCTCGACCACCGGGTCCTTGGACTTCACGTCCTGGACCACCGCGGCGACCACGTCGACCGGCACGTCCTGCGGCAGGATCGCGATGCCGCCGCGGCGGGCCACGGTCTCGGCCATGCGGCGCCCCGCGACAGCCGTCATGTTCGCGACGACGATGGGGAGGGTCGCTCCCGTGCCGTCGTCGGGCGAGAGGTCCACGTCGAACCGCGAGGTCACGTCGGAACGGGACGGGACGAGGAACACGTCGCCGTAGGTGAGGTCGGTGGTGGGGGTCTGCCCCGGCAGGAAACGCACGTACTTCATGCTAAGCAACTTCCGGTGCAGAACCTATGGTTCCAGTCACATCCATGTGGAGGAACGATCAAGGGACAGTGATCGTGGCATCGTGGGGGGAGGCACGCCATTAAGGTGAGCCGATGCGCCCGGGGCGAGCAGTCGGCGTCGGGCAACCCCGTACTTGTGGAAGGACGATGGCATGGGTCTGCTGAGCGGAATCCGCTCGCCGGAGGACGTGCGGGCACTGACGCCCGGCCAGATGCCGGAGCTCGCCGAAGAGGTCCGGCGCTTCCTCGTGGACCGCGTCTCGCGCACCGGCGGCCACCTCGGCCCCAACCTCGGCGTCGTCGAGCTGACCATCGCGATGCACCGCGTGTTCGAGTCCCCGCGCGACACCTTCGTGTTCGACACCGGCCACCAGTCGTACGTGCACAAGCTGCTGACCGGGCGCCAGGACTTCTCGGCGCTCCGCAAGCGGGGCGGCCTGTCCGGCTACCCCAGCCGCGCCGAGTCCGAGCACGACGTGGTCGAGAACTCCCACGCCTCCACCGCCCTGTCCTGGGCCGACGGCATCGCCAAGGCCAACCTCGTCCAGGGCCGCAAGGACCGCCACGTCGTCGCCGTCATCGGTGACGGCGCCCTCACCGGCGGCATGGCCTGGGAGGCCCTCAACAACATCGCGGAGAGCCGCGACCGCCGCCTCGTCATCGTCGTCAACGACAACGGCCGGTCCTACTCGCCCACCATCGGCGGGCTGGCGAACCACCTCGACACCCTGCGGACCACCCGGGGCTACGAGGCGTTCCTCGACTGGGGCAAGCGCACCCTGACCCGGTCCGGTGCCCCCGGCCGGTTCGCGTACGGCTGGCTGCACGGCCTGAAGAAGGGCCTCAAGGACGTCGTCGCCCCGCAGGGCATGTTCGAGGACCTGGGCATCAAGTACATCGGGCCCGTCGACGGGCACGACGTCGCCGCGCTCGAGCACGCCCTCGGCCGCGCCAAGGCCTACGCGGCCCCCGTGATCGTGCACGCGATCACCGAGAAGGGGCGCGGCTACACGCCCGCCGAGCAGGACGTCGCCGACCGGTTCCACGCCGTGGGCGTCATCCACCCAGAGACCGGCCTGCCCGTCGCGCCGTCGCGGTTTGGCTGGACCTCCGTCTTCGCCGACGAGATCGTGAAGATCGGACGCCGGCGGCCCGACGTCGTCGCGATCACCGCCGCGATGCTCCACCCCGTGGGCCTCGCGCCGTTCGCGGAGGCGTTCCCCGAGCGCACCTTCGACGTCGGCATCGCCGAGCAGCACGCCGCCACCTCCGCTGCCGGCATGGCCTACGCCGGGCTGCACCCCGTGGTCGCCGTCTACGCCACGTTCCTGAACCGTGCGTTCGACCAGGTCCTCATGGACGTCGCCCTGCACCGGGCCGGCGTGACCTTCGTGCTCGACCGCGCCGGGATCACCGGCGAGGACGGCGCCTCCCACAACGGCATGTGGGACATGGCCATGCTGCGCATCGTCCCGGGCCTGCGCCTCGCCGCGCCCCGCGACGAGGCCACGCTCCGCGCGGCCCTGCGCACGGCCGTCGACGTCGACGACGCCCCCACCGTGGTGCGCTACCCCAAGGGCGCCCTGCGCGGCGACATTCCGGCCGTCGAGGAGCTCGACGGCGTGGACGTCGTCGCCCGGTACGACGCCGCCCCGCGGGGGCGCGGGCGCGGTGCCGCGGGCCGCGCCGCGTCGGCCGGTGCCGCCTCGGCAGGTGCCGCTGAGGCGGGTGCGGCTGAGGTGGGGGGTGCGGGCTCGTCCGCCGGTACGACGCCGAGGCGCGTCCTCGTGGTCGGCGTCGGTTCGCTGTGCGGCACCGCGCTCGACGCCGGCGAGGCGCTCGCGGCCCACGGCGTGGACGTGACCGTCGCGTCTCCCACCTGGGTGCTGCCCGTCCCGGCCGCCCTCGTGAAGCTCGCCGGGGAGCACGACCTGGTCGTCACGCTCGAAGACGGC
>NZ_JBXTSN010000024.1:0-83770 GCF_057158775.1 Antribacter sp. NEAU-D49
CGTCCCCGTCGACGTCGACACCGCCTACGCGGTGTCGCAGACCACGGGCGAGGTGCGGCTCCTCTGGGACCCGTTCATCCGGCGGCAGCGGCTGCTCGACGGCGCCGCCCGCCCGGCCAAGGGGGTCCGCGTCGCCACCACGCACCGTTCGGGGCTGCGGATGACGAGCGAGTACGTGTCGTACAACCCGCCCCGGAACGTCGGCATGAAGATGCTCACGGGCAGCTGGTTCTTCCAGCACTTCGCCGCGGGCTGGCGGTTCACCCCCGAGCCCGACGGCCGCACGCGCGCCGTCTGGCGGTACTCCTTCAGCTGCCGTCCGCGCTGGCTCGCGCCGCTCGCCGAGCGGGTCGGCGTCGTCCTGCTGCGCAAGGACATCGACCGGCGGATCGCGGGCTTCGCGCGCGGTTGCCAGGACCCGCGGGTGCTGGACGCGGTCCGGGAGGGGTGACCGCGCCCGCCGCCCCGCCGGCCCGCGGCGCCCGCCGCCCCGCCGCCCCGCTGCCCCGCAGAGACAGTCACCTCGTCCGACGAGCGCACTGTCTCGGCGACCAACCGACCGGCACCACGGGACCACCCCGCCCGGCACCGCAGGACGACGCGTCGCACCGGCCGGCGGCGTAGCGTGCTGGCATGATGCCCGGCCCGGCCGGTCCCTCGGACCGCCTCACCGGTCCGCTGGACCGCCGTCGTCCGCGGATCTTCCTCGCCGTCCTCGCCCTCGTGGTCACCGTGCTGGGCTCGTTCGGCGCGGCGCACGGCCCGTGGGCCGGACCAGGCCGAGGCAGCGGACCGGGTCGTGGCCGGTGGAACCCCGGGACGTGGGAGTCCCTCGGGGCGCCCCCCGACGGCCTCGGGCTCGCCCTGCTGCTCGTCCCGCCGCTGGCCCTGGTGCTCCTGCTGCCGCGTCGCCCCGTCGTCGCGGTGGCTGCGTCGACCGCCGCGGCGGGCCTCTTCCTCACCCTGGGGTACGCGTGGGGGCCTGTGCTGGTCGGTCCGGTGACGGTGCTGGTCGGGGCGCTCCTCAGCGGTCCGTCGGCCCGCGGCCGGTGGGTGGCGTGGTCGGGAGCCGCGCTGCTCGGCGTCACGGTCGCTGTCGCCGGCCTGCTGCGCACCGCGCCCGGCAACCCCAGCCCCGCGTCCCTCGTCGCCGGTGGCGCCTGGGTCGCGGTGGTGCTGCTCGTGGCGGGCACGGTCCGCGACCGCGCCGGGCGCCTGGCCGCGGCCCGGGAGGCGGAGCTCCGCAGCGCGGCGGAACGGGAGCGCACCGCGGTGACCGCCGAACGCCTCCGGATCGCCCGCGAGCTGCACGACGTCCTCGCGCACTCCCTCTCCGCGATCACCGTCCAGGCGGGGGTCGGGCTGCACCTGCTCGACCGCGACCCCGGCCAGGCCCGGACAGCCCTCACCAACATCCGCGACACGAGCCGCGACGCCCTCGACGAGGTCCGTGAGGTGCTGGGCATCGTCCGGGACGACGCTCCCCTCGCCCCCACGTGGGACCTCGCGAGCCTGGAGCGGCTCGCCGCCCAGGCCCGCGCCGACGTCGCCGTCGCGCTCGACGTGGACCCCGCCGCCCACGACCTGCCCGACCGTCTCGCCGGCGTGGTCCATCGCGTGGTCCAGGAGTCGCTCACCAACGTGCGCCGCCACGCGGCGGGCGCCACCCGCGTCGACGTCGTGGTTCGCCGCCAGGGCGGCACGGTGGAGGTCACGGTGTCCGACGACGGCCGCGCACCCCGGGCGGAACCCTCGCCCGGGTACGGGCTGCTCGGCATGCGGGAGCGCGTCGAGGGGGCTGGCGGCACGCTGGAGGCCGGGCCGCGCGACCCCGGCCCGGGCTGGGAGGTCCGGGCCGTCCTGCCCGTCCACGCGCGCACCACGACCGAGGGAGACACGTGATCGACGTCCTGCTGGCCGACGACCAGGCGCTCGTCCGGGGAGGCTTCCGGGCCCTCGTGGACTCCGAGGACGACATGCGGGTCGTGGCCGAGGCCGCCACCGGCGACGACGCCGTGCGACTCACGCTCGAGCACCTGCCCCAGGTGGTCCTCATGGACATCCGCATGCCGGGGCTCGACGGCCTGGAGGCGACCCGCCGGATCGTGGCGTCGCCACGGGCCTCGGGCGTGCACGTGGTCGTCGTGACCACGTTCGAGCTCGACGAGTACGTGACCGAGGCGATCCGGGCCGGGGCGTCGGGCTTCCTCGTCAAGGACACGGAGCCGGCCGACCTGGTGCGCGCGGTGCGGGTCGCCGCGGCGGGCGACGCGCTGCTCTCGCCCACGGTGACCCGGAGGCTGCTGGCGCGGGTCGCCGAGGCCACCCGCGCCGTCGCGCCGGTGCCGGGCCTCGACGAGCTCACGCCGCGCGAGCGGGAGGTGCTGGTCGAGGTGGCGGGCGGGCTCGCCAACGACGAGATCGCCGCCAGGCTGTACCTCTCCGAGTCCACGGTGAAGACGCACGTGTCCCGGGTGCTCACCAAGCTCGGTGCGCGCGACCGGGCACAGCTCGTGGTGCTGGCATACGAGGCGGGCCTGGTTCGGCCGGGCTGGGCGGGGTGAGCAGGCCTCAGACCTCGCGCACAGGCGGTACCAGGGCGGTACGCGGGACGGTACGGCAGGCCGACGCGCCGCCCGGCGTCGGACGGGAGCCTTGAGGGGTTCCCGCCGGACCGTCCGGCGCGACCGACACTGGAGGTCGAGATGCTCACCACCCTCGCGGACGCCGTCGCGTCCGGGCCGCACGGTCACTGGGGCCCGGGCCCCTGGTGGTTCGTCTTCCCCCTGCTCTGGTTCCTGCTGTTCGCCACGCTGATCGTGCTGTTCGCGCGCCGGGCGCGGAACGGTCTCGGCCGGGGCCACGCCGGCCCGCCGCCGTGGGCGGGCCACCAGGGCTACCCGGGCTATCCGCCCATGGCCGGCAGCGACCCGGTCGCGATCCTCGCCGAGCGGTTCGCCCGCGGTGAGATCGACGAGCCGGAGTTCCGGTCACGGCTGGCAGCGCTGAGGTCGCCAGGCACGCCACCCACCGACGCCTGACCCCAGCCCGCGGGCCGGGGGCCCGGGCCCCGGGGCCCGGGCTCCGACCGTGTGATCGGTAGTTCGGTGCGTGTTCGGCAGTTCGAACTGCCGAACACGCACCGAACTGCCGATCACACGGTCCAGGGCGCGGACGCGCAGCCACCGGTGTGACCCGCAGACGTGAACCTGACCACACCAGACCCGGACCACCCGCAAGAAGCCGGGCATCTCGCTCGGATCGTTTCGATATCGACTTGCGAACGAGCCCCGCCACGGGATCAAATCGTTAGCATGCGTAAGTACCTTGCCGCTACCGCGGTCCTGACCTCTGCTCTGCTCCTCGCCGCCTGTTCGGACGAGGGTGCCACCACGGACGACGCCACCACCGCGAGCCCGTCCGCCACCGCGAGCGAGACCTCCTCGGCCGTCTACGACACCGTCGGTGCCTGCCGCACCTTCTTCTACGGTGAGGGGTCGCTCAACTCGTACATCCAGACGGCGGCCCCGCTCGTCGCCGCCCCGCTCGACGAGACCAGCACGGGTCCGGTCACCAGCGCGAGCCAGCGCCTCGCCGCCCTCATCCCGCTGGTGGACGACGAGACCGCCGCCTACCTCGAGCCCATCAAGCTGCCCTTCGACCAGGCGATCGAGGGCACCGTGGCAGACCCGGCCGCCGTCACCACCGCGGTGGACGAGTACTCCGCCGCCTGCGAGACCGCCGGCTACACGGGCTGACCCGGCACCACCGGGCACCACCGCCGCCCGGGCGTGCCGCAGGACCGACGAGGCCGCCGGACCCCCACGAAGGGTCCGGCGGCCTCGTCGTCTGCGGCGCCCGGCCGGGCACCTGGTCCCCCACCAGCAGGGTGAGGGGGCTTCGCCCGCGCTCAGCCGCCCAGGAACGCCTGCATGATCGGCCCGGCCGTGGTGGACCCGAACTCGCCCTCCGCGACGAACACGGCCACGGCCAGATCACCGGCGATCGCCACCATCCAGACGTGCGGCGGGCCGGAGTTGTCGCCGTGCTCGGCGGTGCCGGTCTTGGCCCCCACGATGCCCGGCACGTTCTGCAGCACCTGCGCGGAGCCCTCGCGCACCACCCCGGCCATCAGCTCGCGGAGCGAGGCCGCCTCCTCGGCGGTCACGCCGTCCGACGCCGGAGCGGCCGGCTCCTCCGACGGCACCAGCACCGGCGCCACCCGGTGTCCTGCCGCGACGCTGGCGGCCACGTTCGCCATCGCGAGCGGCGACGCCAGGATCTCGCCCTGGCCGATCATCGAGGCCGCGTGCGTGGTCGCACCTGCCTCCGTGGGGACGCTCCCGAAGAAGCCGCCCGTCCCCAGAGCCGACTCGACGCCCAGACCGAGAGCGGCCGCGGAGTCATGGAGCGCCTGCTGGCTCACCGTCTCACGCTGCCCGATCATCGCCGTGTTGCAGGAATGGGCGAACGCCGTGGCCAGGGGGATCTCGCCGAGCGCACTCGTGGGGTATCCGGGCACGTTCTGGAACGTCCGCCCGTCCACGCTGATCTCCGTGGGGCACGAGACGGTCGACGACGGCGTCAGGCCGGATCGCAGCATCCCGAGCGTGGTCGCGATCTTGAACGTCGAGCCGGGCGGGTACTGGCCGAGCAGCGCGAAGTTCTGCTGGTCGTTGCCCGGCCCGTTCGCGGCGGCGACGACCTCACCGGTGGAGGGCCGGATGGCGACGATCGCACTGGCCGGGGCCACACCCGCGAGAACAGCCTCGGCACGCGCCTGGATGTCGACGTCGAGGGTGGTCTGCAGGGGCGTCCCGCCGACCGGCTCGACGGCGAACACCTGCCGCGGCTCGGCACCCTCGGCCGCCTCCTCGGCGGGCTGGACCGTGACCGCGACGCCGGGGACGCCGCGCAGCTGCTCGTCGTACTGGAGCTGCAGCCCCGACAGGCCCACCTGGTCGCCCTGCTGGATCTTGCCCTCGGACTTCTCGATGAGCTCGGCGGTCGCCTCGCCGGACCGGCCCAGGACCGGTCGCGCGAAGTCGGAGCTGGGGGCCAGGTGCTGGATGTCCTCGCGCACCAGGACGCCGGGCACCGACCGGATCGCCCCCAGGTCGTGACTGGTGTCGCCCTCCCGGACCGGGTACGCCTCGACGTAGGCCTTCTCGCCCGCGTCCCGGACGGCCGCGGCGAACCTGTCCGCGTCGAGCTCCGGCATGAGGGCGGCGAGTGCCCGGGCCGACCTGTCCCACTGGTCCGCCGTGAGGTTGAACTTGTCGATGCCCACGCGGTAGACCGTGCGGGCCGTGACGATCTTGGCACCGCCGGCGCCGAGGATCTCACCGCGCTGCGGCATGGTGCGGTCGACCGCCAGCCGCTCCCCGGCCTGCAGCTCGGGGACCAGGACGGTGGGGTCCCAGGTGGCTACCCACTCACCGGTCTCCTCGCCGTCCGCCGGCTCCGCGTAGGCCAGGTCGACCCGGGTGGTGTAGTCCCAGGCGGCCTCGGTCGTGACCGGCCAGGACCACTGGAGGGTCGCGGTGGCCCGCTTGCCGGCGTCGTCGCCCTCGGTGACCTCCTCGAGGTCGGCGACGGAGACGCTGTGGCCGCGGTCGCCGACGGCGGCGGTGAGCTGCTCGAAGACGGCCGTGTACTGCTCCTGGGGCACCACGGAGGTGGTGGTGTGGACGGGGACGCCGGACACGTCGCCCGACTCGAGCGCGGCCGCCAGCGCGTCGGCGGCGTCCTGCGGCTCAGGGACCGACGGGCCGCGGAAGAAGAGGAACCAGACGAGGACGGCGGCCGCCACGAGAACGACGGCGGAGACCACCGCGGCCACGACCTTGCCGCGTGATCGCGCCGGACGGGCAGGGCTCGCCGGCTGCTCCGGCCCGCCCTGGGGACCGAAGACGTCGGGCCCACCCGGATAACCAGGCCCGCCGGGGTGGCCAGGCCCGCCGGGGTAACCCGGCCCGCCCGGCTGCCCCTGGCCCGGGTACCCGCCGCCGGGGTGGCCCGGGCCCGGGTACCCCTGGCCCGGCACGCCCGGCGGGTACGCCCCGCCTGGGTGCGCGCCGGGCTGCCCGGCGCCGGACGGCGGTCCGGGCACACCGGCGTACCCCGGCGTGCCGGGTCCGGACTGATTCACGGGATAGCTCGACTCTGGGCCCACGCGGGTGAGAGTAACGGAGGCCGACAGACCACGCCGCCGCCACGCGCCGGCCATGACCGGCCCGCACCGGCCCGCACCGGCCCGCACCGGCCGAGAACAACCTTGTGCAGGCAACGCAACCCCGTTGCCTGCACAAGGTTGTCCTCGGCCGCGCCGGCACACCGCAACGCGCCGCGTCGCCTCAGCGACGCTCGTCGAGCGCCCGCCCCAGCCGCTGGACGGCCTCGGTGAGGATCTCCGCGCTCGTCGCAAGGTTCACCCGCACGTGCCCCTGGCCACCGCCGCCGAACGTCGCGCCGTCACCCAGGGCGACCCGCGCCCGGTCGACGAAGAACCGGTACGGCGACACGTCAGGCAGGGCGGTGGTGGCGTCCACCCAGGCGAGGTACGTCGCCCCGCCCGCACGATGCCGAAGCTCCGGCGCGTGCTCGGCGATCAGGGTGTCGAGCAGCGTGCGGTTGCGGGCGATCCCTGCCAGCACGCGGTCCAGCCAGTCGGACGTGTCGCGGTAGGCGGCGGCGTGGACGAGGACCGCGAGGTGGTTGACCGCGTGGTCCGCCTCCTCGGGCACCCGCCGGAGGTCGGCCACCGCATCGGGCCCCGCGACCGCGACGGCAGCCCGCATCCCGGCGAGGTTGTACGCCTTGGAGGCGGAGTGCAGCGCGATCGCCGGCTCCGACCCGGGCACGGCGAGCACCGGCACGAAGTCGTCCCACGCGGCGGCCGGCGCGGGCCCCGCAGCCCCGACGGCCCCGGCGGCCGGCGCGCCACGGCCGCCACCACCCCCGCTGCCGCCTGGCAGCGCGAGCCCAGCCGCGCCGCCGTCGGGCATCCCGGCGTAGCCCGCGATCGGCGCGTGGATCTCGTCGCTGACGACCCGCACGCCGTAGCGCGCGGCGAGCGCGAGCGTCGCGGCCAGCTCCTCGCGCGTGTGCGCGGTGCCGGTCGGGTTGTGCGGGTTGCAGAGCAGGAGGACGGCGCGACGCCCCGCCCCAGGTCCGGGTCCGTGGGGGTTCACCGCGCGGTCGAAAGCGGTCTCGAGCGCGGCGAGGTCGAGCCGGCCGTCGCGCAGCGGCGCCTCGACCACCTGGCGGCCCTCGTTGCGCACGAACCCGTAGAACGGTGCGTACACGGGCGGGGTCACCACGACGGCGTCGCCCGGTCCGGTCAGCACCCGCAGGAGCTCCATGGCGCCGACCATGACGTCGGCGACGGTCCGCGTCCGGGCGGGGTCCACCGTCCAGCCCCAGCGCCGCTCGGCGAGCTCGGCGAGCGCCTCACCATAGGTGCGGCCGTGGTCGTAGCCGAGGTCGCCGGCCGCGAGCGCCCGTCCGACCGCTTCCGCGACGACCGGAGCCACAGGCGTGTCCATCTCCGCGACGAACATCGGCAGCACGTCGGGCGCGAAGGCGCGCCACTTGACAGAGGTCCGACGCCGGAGCTCGTCCAGGCCGAGCGCGTCCAGCGGGGTGGTGGTGAGGTCAGGCGTCCGCACGCCGCCACGATACGCGCCGCACCACGGGGAGCGGGGTGTACCGGGCGCGGGAGGCGGCGAGCGCGAGGAGGCGCTGCTGCTGCCGACGGTTCAGGATCTCCATCCGGCGGAGGTCACGCTCGTCCTGCGTCAGCGTCGCGGTCATGGTCCACTCCTGGTTCGACGTGCCGTCCATCACTGACCAAGACGCACGAGCACCCTGATCCGTTGGTGAGGGAGCGAAACGTCACCCGTTCGTGACATCGCAGGTCAAGCAGCGTCAGGGCAGCAGGTCGCCGAACACCGAGTGCACCAGCGGCTGCAGGCGACCGTGCGTGTGGAAGAGCGCCGCCAGGTCGTGCTGCGCGCCTCCGGTCCACGCGAGCCCGGAGTCGTGGAGGAGCGCCACGGGCTTGCCGTGCTGCTCCAGGACCCAGAACCGGTAGGCCTCGGCGGGTGCCCCCGCGGGAGCGAGCGCGGCGATGACGCCCTGGAACTCCGGGGGCGCGTCGAGGCGGCCGGTCCCGGCCTCGTCGACCACGACGGAGCGGCCCACGATGCGGTCCGGCGTCATCACCGTCACCGCCTGGAGGTGGCAGATCACCTGGTAGGTCAGGGTCCGGGCGGACGGCGGGCGCACGTCGACGGTGACCGGGAACCCGGCCGCCTCCTCGAGCACGTCCACGAGGGCTGTGGGCTCGTCGCGGACGATCTCGAACCACGGTTCGGTGACGACGAGCCGCATCTCGCGGCCGACGTGCAGGGTGCTGCCCAGGCGGTCGAGAGCCCACCGCTGGACGAACACGGGGGACGACGCGGCGCCCGTCCAGCCTCCGATCCAGATGCGGTCGGACAGGCCGTCGGCAGAGCGCACGTGCACGACGGAGCACGCGGGATGTCGGCGGACGAGCTCAGTCGCGAGAAACCAGGATGCGTGCTCGACCCACCAGCGGGCAGCAGGGGTCACGCCCGGACCGTACAGGTAACTCCCTGGAAGGACCATGCCGGCCCTGCCTTTCACCCGCCGCGGGGCTCGCCGTCCGGGGTCGCGCCGAGTGCGGCGGCACGCCGTCGTTCCAGGTGCCGCCGCAGGTGCGGGTCGGTGGTGAGGCCGATCGCGCGGGCGTACGCCTCGTCCGCCGCCGGGTCTCCCGCTTCGGCGAGCAGGTGGGCGCGCACGGCCCAGCCCGGCTGGAACGTCGCCGGTACGGGGCCGTCGGCCCGGTCGAGCTCGGCGAGGCCCGCGGCGGGACCGTCCGTCCGGCCGAGGACCGCCGCGAGCGCCACCCGTGCACCGAGGCTGGGCGCCACGCGGACCAGCGCCCGGTGCAGCACCAGCAGGGCGGCCCAGTCGGTCCTCCCGGTCCGGGCGCGGTCGGCGTGGGCCGACTGGACGGCGGCCTCCAGCTGGAACCGGCCGACCCGGCGGAGGCCACCGACCCGGCGCGCCCGCTCCAGGAGGACGTCGCCCCTCCGGACAAGGCCGCCGTCCCAGCGGCGGGGGTCCTGCTCGTCGAGCGGCACCAGCTCGCCGTCCACCACGCGTGCGGGCGCCCGCGCCACGGAGTGGCAGAGGAGCGAGGCCAGGCCGAGCACCTCGGGCTCGCGGGGCAGCAGGTCCGTGAGCAGCAGCGCGAGATGCAGCGCCTCGCCGCCGAGCGACGTCCGGACCTCGGGCGCGTCACCGCGCCAGTCCACGGCGTACGCGCCGTAGACGGCCTCGAGCACCGGTCCCAGCCGGTCGGGAAGCTCCTCGGTCCCCGGCACGCGGAACGGGATGCCGGTGTCGCGGATGCGCCGCTTCGCGCGGACCAGCCGCTGCGCCATGGCGGCCGGCGGTACGGCAAACGCAGCAGCGACGTCGCGCGCCTCGACGCCCAGCACCGTCTGCAGCATCAGCGGCGTCCGGATGCCGGGCTCCACCGCCGGGTGGGCGCACACGAACAGCAGGGCGAGCCTCCGGTCGGGCAGCTCGCCGAGCGCCGCGTCGGCCGGGGCGCCCGGGTCCGCACCGTCCGCGGGGACGCGCAGGACCGAGGCGAGCGCGGCGTCGTCGGGCAGCGGGCCGCTGCGGAAGGTGGCCGACCGGTACAGGTCGCGGAGCCGGTTGCGCGCCACCGTGAGGAGCCAGCCCTCCGGGTTGGCGGGCACGCCGTCGGCCGGCCAGGTCCGCAGGGCGCGCTCGAACGCGTCGGCGAGGGCGTCCTCGGCGCGCCCGATGTCGCCGTCGCGGGCCGCGAGGAGCGCCAGGAGGCGCCCGTACGACGTGCGGGCCACCAGCTCCGCCCGGGCGAGCACCGTGCCCGACGGCGGACCCTCACCCCCGGCGGTCGGCCCGCCGGGAGCAGGGGTCACGACGCCGTGCACTCAGCGCGTCCAGGCGCCGTCGGCGTAGTGGGTGGCCGAGGGACGCACCTCGACCGTGCCCCACTGGGCGCTGGGCGCCTTCCGGGCCCAGGCGAGCGCGGAGTCCAGGTCGGGCACGTCGATCACGAAGGTGCCGCCGAGCTGCTCCTTCGTGTCCGCGAAGGGGCCGTCCTGGACGCGGAGCTCGCCGTCGCGCAGGGTGACCGTCGTGCTGGCGCTCGAGGGCTGCAGCACCTCGGCCGAGATCAGCGCGCCCGCCTCGTCGAGGGCCGCCGCATAGGCCTGGAAGGCGCGCTCGCCGTCGGCCTGGACGTCGGGGCCCAGGTCGGCCGCCGTCATCTCGGGGTAGTGCAGGAGCAGGGTGTATCGCATGGGTCGGTCCTCCGGGTCGTCGGTGGTGCTCGGACACCACCATGACGATCCGGAAGGGTCCCGGTCGACAGGCGCCCGGGCGGGTCAGACGCCCGCGGGCGCCGGCTTGACCACCGGCTCCCAGACCTGCGGCTCCAGCGTCACCGGCTCCTCCTCCACGATGCCCGCCCAGCGACGCGCCTCGGAGATCGTCTCGCTGAGGAGCGTCCGGAGCCGGTCGTCCACGTCCGGGACGAAGGCCTCCGAGATGCCCTGCACCGCCGTCGAGACCACGCTCGGCGCCGCGTCCCGCACGAACCGCTTGGGTCGCACGGTGGTGCCCGCGCAGAAGCGCTCCGCCCAGGCCGCGGTGCGCGGCACGGTGGCCAGGGCGTCCCGGCTCGCGGGCGCCAGCGTGCCCTCCGGACGGCCGTCGAGGGCGTCGAGCATGCGCTCGCTGCCCAGGATGGCCACGGCGAGGGTCTGCTGGCGGTCCGCGGGGGCCACCGGCAGCGCCGCCTGCGCCGCGTGGAGGGCGATCTGGACGTCCCACCGCGGGTCGTCGCTGGTCAGACCGATCACGGACGGGATCAGCGGGGCCAGCTGGGGCCGGGCCTGGTCCGAGGTGAGGTCGTTCACCGCGCGCGCGAGCATCGCGATCAGCGGGTGCGTGCACTGCGGGTGATCGCTCCACCGCTCGCCGGCGAGATAAGACGCCAGCTCCATGAAGCACGCGCCCTTCTTCGGGTTCCTGTGCTTGCCACGGCCGAGCATCGGCAAGATGTCGTACGGTCCTGCTTCGGTTCCAGTCACGAGTCCACCCCCGTCGAGGTTGGTGCCTCTTCCAGTGTGCGACCGCTGTGACGCGGATCGCAACGGCTGGCAGGCCCTGGATGTGCAGAAGGTCGGAGCGTGCCCGACTCGTCCGATGCTGCCTCAGACCTCGCGGTCCCGCACCCCGGGCGCCGTCTGAGGTACCTCAGACCACCTGAGCACGCCCCTGACCGGCCACGACTGCGCGACCTCCCGATCCGCGGGCCCCCGACTCAGGACGAGAGTCGTGGTCATCGGGAGGCATACGGCCTGCCGAGGACGCAGGAGGAATCATGAGCACGCTGTTCGGACCGGCGCTCGACGCCGAGGTGGCATACCGCCAGGAGCAGGCTCGGTCCGCCTACGGCCGGGGCTCCGGCCGGTGGGGCGGGGTCGTGCGCGCAGGCCGGCGGGTCGCGGCGAAGGTCGCCGGGGCGGGACGGGAAGCCGCGAGCGAGTCCGGGGGGGCGCACGGCGGCGTCCGGAAGACGCACGGGCGCCGGTTCGCGTGACGGCCGCACCTGTGACCACCCCACCTGTGACCATCGCACCTGTGGAAAAGCCCGCCCTCGATGTGGGCGACCGGTGGCACGATGACGGCATGCGCAGGTCTGCCGGAGTACCGCTGGTCGCCCGCCGCGAGGAGGCTGCCGCCCTTCTCGCGGCGGTCGAGCGCGCCGCCGTGGGAAAGCCGGGGGTGCTGCTGCTGGGTGGCGACGCCGGGGTGGGCAAGTCCCGGCTGCTCGCCCACGTCACGGAGCAGGCCCGTCGCGCCGGGGCGGTCGTGGTCACCGCGCACTGCGTCGACCTCGGCGAGGTCGGCATCCCCTATCTCCCTTTCACCGAGGCCCTGACGCAGCTCCAGGGCGGCGGGGCGGGGCCCGAGGTCGCCGCACGGGTGCAGAGCCTCGTGGCTGAACGGCCCGCGCTGTGGCGCCTGCTCGAGCCGGGCGGCGGCGGCGAGGCCGACCACGGTGAGCGCCTGCAGCTCTTCGACGGGATCGTGCGCAGCCTGGAGGCCGCCGGCGAGGCCGGGCGCCCCCTGCTGCTGGTCCTGGAGGACATGCACTGGGCCGACGCGTCGTCCCGTGACGCCCTCCGCTTCATCGTGTCGCGGCTGCGGTCCCAGCACGTCGCGTGCGTCGTCTCGTACCGCACGGACGACGTGGACCGCCGGCACCCCTTGCGCCGCCTCCTGGCCGAGCTGCACCGGGACCCGAGCACCGAGCGGGTCGACCTCGCGCCGTTCACCACCGACGAGCTGCGGGAGTTCACCACCGCCCTGGCAGGCGAGCCCCTCACCGTCGGTGCGTTCGAAGAGGTGCGCGTCCGGTCCGAGGGCAACGCGTTCTTCGCCGAGGAGCTGCTGGAGGCGGGCCCCGAGGGTGGCCTGCCCTGGTCCCTGGCAGACGTGCTGCACGCGCGCCTCGAACGCCTCGACGCCGCGGTGCAGCAGGTCGTGCGGCTCGCGTCCGTCGCCGGGCGCCGGGTCCGCGAGGACGTCCTGCGGGCCGCCGCCCTCCGCCTGCGCCCGCCCGGGACGCCCGACGGGGTGGCGCTCGCCCCGAGCGCGCCCGCCCCGAGCGCGCTCGCCCCGGGCACGCCCGGCCCCGGCGGGGCGGTGGCCGGGTCCCCCTCGGCCGGTGCCGCGGCACCTGGTGCCACGGAGCGGATCGACGCCGCCCTGCGCGAGGCGGTCGCCCACCAGGTGCTCGGCGTGGAGGACGGATACCTGGCGTTCCGGCACGCCCTGCTCGCCGAGGCCCTGTACCTGGACCTGCTGCCGGGCGAGTGCGCGGCCGCACATCGCGCATACCTGGCGGCACTCGCCGAGGACGGCCCGTCGGGGCAGCCGCTCGGCTCGCCGGCAGAGCGCGCGCACCACGCGCTCCAGGCGCACGACCTGCCGACGGCGCTCGTCGCGTCGCGGGACGCCGCCCGCCGTGCCGCCCGCATCCTCGCGCCCGAGGAGCAGCTCCGGCACCTCGAGCAGGTGCTGAACCTGTGGGACTCGGTTCCTGGCGCCGCCGGCCTGCTCGGCGAGGACCAGGTCGACGTGGCTCTGGCCGCCAGCGACGCCGCCGCGCGGGCGGGCCACAGCAACCGGTCCGTCCGGCTCGCTCGGCGCGCGGTGGACGCCCTGGCCCACGACCCGGTGCGGCAGGCCACGGCCCGCCACGTCCTGGCCCGCCGTCTGCTCGACCTCGACACCGCGGGGGCGGTCGAGGAGTCCATGGAGCAGACGGCCGCGGCGCTGGCCGCACTCCCGGAGGAGTCGTCGTCGGCGAGAGCCTGGACGCTCGCGATCCGGGCCCGTGCCGCCATGTACCTCGCCCGGGAGGGCAGCGAGCAGGACGACGAGTCCCGGCGGGTCGCGGAGCAGGCGATCGAGGTGGCGCGCGCGGTCCCGGACCCGGGGGCCGAGGCCGACGCGCTGACCACGCTCGCCGTGCTCCTCGTGGACGACGCCGACGAGTCCGTCCGGCTGCTCGAGTCCGCCCGGCAGCGTGCGGCCGACGCCGGCGAGGTCTTCACCGAGCTGCGCTGCTGGTACAACATCTCGGCCAACCGCTTCTACGCGGGCCACCTCGACACGGCCCAGGAGGTCCTGGACAAGGCGCTGTCCCGGGCCGAGGAGCTGGGCCTCGGGTGGAGCGGGGCGGCGATGGAGCTGCGGGTGGTGGGCGAGGTGTGCCGGTACTTCCTGGGCGACCTCACGGACCGGCCGGTGGGGGACGTGACCCCCGAGGCGGCTCCGTGGCTGGCGGGCTCCGGCATGTACGCGGCCGTCGCGCGTGGCGACGCCGACGTGGTGGAGCGCGGGTTCGCCCTGCGGTCCGGGTGGGACCACGACGGCATGATCGCCCTCGTGGCGGGCGGGTGCCTCGTGGACGCGCTCACCTGGGCCGGCCGCTACGACGAGGCCGTGACCATCGGCGAGGAGCTCACCGCGCACCTGGGCGCCGTGTGGTCGGAGTTCTTCCTGGGGCGGGTGTGGCTGTCGGCGCTCGCCATCGCCGCCCTGGCCGACGCCGCCGACTCCGACCCCGGTCCGGGGCGCGCCGACCCGGACCGCGTGGCGCGCGGGGACGCCCTCCTCGCCGTGGCGCGAGAGACCGCCCAGCGAGGGCGACCGCGCGGGGGCGTCCTGGGCCCCGAAGGGCGGGCGTGGCTCCAGCGAGCCGCCGCGGAGAACGCCCGTCTCCGGGCGATCGCGGGCCTGCCGCCCCTCGACGAGACCGGCGGCGTCCCCGACGAGACCGGCGGCGTCCCCGACGAGCCCTCGGCGTGGCGCGCGGCGGCGCGCCAGTGGCAGGAGACGGTGACGGCCTTCGGCTTCGGCTACCGGTACGAGGTGGCCCGCTCGCGGTACCGGTGGGCCGAGGCCCTCCTCGGCGCGGGCGAGCGCGAGCTCGCCGGGGTGGAGGCCACCGAGGCCCTCACCGAGGCGGAGGCCATGGGCGCCGTTCCCCTGGCTCAGGCCGTCCGTGCCCTGGCCCGCCGGGGCCGGCTGGACCTGCCGGGAGTGCGCCACGCGACGACGTCGGCCCTCACGGACCGCGAGGAGGAGGTGCTGACCCTCGTGGCGCAGGGACTGTCCAACCGGCAGATCGGCGAGCGCCTCTTCATCTCGACCAAGACGGTCAGCGTCCACGTGTCCAACGTGCTCGCGAAGCTCGGGGCGTCCGGGCGGGCGGAGGCCGTGAGCCTGGCGCACCAGCGCGGCCTGCTCCAGGTCTGAGCGCGCTCCCGGACGGCACTGCGCTGACCTGGGTGCATCTCTCGCGCAGTGGGGCCTTTCCATCAATACTGGGCAGGTGCCGACGGATCTCCAGGCTGTGCGCGAGCTCGTGCACGTCGGCCTGGGCAACGCCGTGGCGGACGAGGCTTTCGACCGGTTCGCGCGGCTGGTCCGCCGTCAGCTGCGGGTGCCGATGGCGATGGTCGCCTTCGCCGTCCCGGGCGGCTACGTGTACCCGGGCGCCGAGGGCCTGCTCGAACCGTTCCAGACGGAACGCCGCTTCCTGAGCCCCGCCCCGTTCAGCCAGCAGGTGATCCGCACGGGGGCGCCCGTCGTCGTCCACGACACGCGTGCGGACCCCGAGCACGGCGACAGCTACGTGGTCCGCGAGATGAGCCTGGGTGCCTACGCCGGCTACCCCGTCTTCGACCTGAGGGGCCGGGCCGTGGGCGCCCTCTGCGCCATGGACACCCGGCCACGGCGCTGGCGGGAGGAAGACCTGGAGGGCCTCGCCGACCTCGCCGCCGCGTGCACCGCGGAGCTGCGGATGCGGGCCGAGCGTGAGCGGTCGCGCCGCATCCAGCAGGCCGCCGTGCGCGCGAACCGGCGCAGCCGCTTCCTCCTGTCGCTCAGCGAGGCGTTCGCCGACGCCACCACGGTCGACGAGATCGAGGAGGTCATCGCCGACGTCGCCACCACGGGCATCGGGGCGCGCTACTGCGCGCTGGCTCTCACGGACAACGACCGGCGAGGCCTCACCTACGTGTCCCTGCTGCACACCGAGCCCGGCCTCCCGGCGGGGTACCGGCACGCGCGGATCGAGGACCCGCGGCCGTGCGCCCAGGTGGTGCGCACCGGGGAGTCGCTGTTCTTCCGCACCACCGAGGAGATGATGCACGCCTTCCCCCGCTCCCGGGGGAACGTGGACGCGAGCATGGGAGCGCGCTCCTACCTGCCCGTGACCGCGGGCGGGTCGGTCATCGCGGTGATCTCGTTCGTGTGGGAGCAGGACCGCGAGCCGGACGAGGACACGTTCGCGCTGGAATCCGCGCTGGCGCACTACACGGCCCACGCGCTCGAGCGGGCCCGGCTGCTCGACGAGCGGCGCGAGGCCGCCAAGACGCTGCAGCTCTCCATGCTCTCCAAGCTGCCCGACGTCTCACGGCTCGACCTGGCGTGCACCTACTCGCCGGCAGCACGCGGCGACCAGGTGGGCGGCGACTGGTACGACGCGGTGCAGGTGGACGACGACGCGGTGCTGCTCATGATCGGCGACGTCACCGGCCACGACATGCGCGCGGCGGCCAAGATGGGGCAGCTCCGGTCGCTGCTGCGGGCGCTCGCGTGGAGCCACGACGAGTCGCCGTCGGCCCTCCTCACCCTGCTCGACCGCGCGAACGCGGGGCTCGGGCTCGGTGCGACCGGCACGGCCGTGGTGGCACGGCTCGACCGCCACACCGGGCCCGACTCGGGGGCGTACGAGCTGACCTGGTCCAACGCGGGCCATCCGCCGCCGCTGGTCCTGCGGGCCGACGGCCGGATCGAGCGGCTCAGCTCGATGCCCGACCTCATGCTCGGCGTGAAGCCGTCGGTCGCGCGCACTGACCACGTCACGGTGCTGCGGCCCGGCGAGACGCTGCTGCTCTACACGGACGGCCTCGTGGAGCAGCGCGGCGGGAACGCGGACGAGTGGCTGTCCGACCTCGAGGCCATGTTCGCCCGCCTGAGCACCACGGCCACGGCCGCGCTCCCGGTCACCCTGGTGCGCCGGCTCGTGGGCGACCGGCAGCGCGACGACGTGGCGGTCCTCGCCGTCCGCGTGCGCGTGCAGGCGCCGACGGGCCCGCCGTCGCCGTCCGGCCCGGCGCTCGCCGAGCGCAAGGTCGCCGCTCGGCTGAGCGAGCTCGCGCCCGCCCGGCTGTGGGTCGACGACGTGCTGGAGGCGTGCGGCGTGCCGCTGACCCAGCGCCGCACCATCATGCTCCTGACCAGCGAGGTCCTGACCAACGCGCTGGACCACGGCGAGGCCCCGTTCGTCGCCACGGTCGAGGTCGACGAGGAGCGCGTCCGGATCGGCGTGCGCGACTCGTCCCCCGCCCAGCCGCAGCTGCGGGAGCCCAAGATCCGGGACTTCGGCGGGCGTGGCGTCCAGTTCCTCGAACGGCTCGCGTCGCGGTGGGGCGTGGACCGCCACCAGGAGCCCGCGACCCGCGCGAGCAGGCGGTCGAGGCGCAAGGGAAAGACCGTCTGGTTCGAGCTGGACCGCCAGCCCGGGACCGTGTCAGTACCCCGGC
The DNA here is from genome assembly GCF_057158775.1 of Antribacter sp. NEAU-D49. NCBI lineage: Bacteria > Bacillati > Actinomycetota > Actinomycetes > Micrococcales > Promicromonosporaceae > Antribacter > Antribacter sp. NEAU-D49. Next base: position 17,217 of record NZ_JBXTSN010000024.1, read on the forward strand.
GTACGGTGTGAGTCATGACACAGACAGCGAGCACCACGACCGAGAGCACGGTGTCCACCGGCCTCCGGGACGGCGAGCTGTCGTCGGCCCTCGAGGGGCACCGTCGTGAGCTGACCGGATACTGCTACCGGCTGCTCGGCGGCGCGTTCGAGGCGGACGACGCCGTGCAGGAGACCATGCTTCGTGCGTGGAAGTCGTACGACCGGTTCGAGGGCCGGTCGTCGCTCCGCACGTGGCTCTACCGGATCGCCACCAACGTCTGCTTCGACCAGCTGGGCTCGAGCCGGTCCAAGCGTGAGCGTCCGATGGGCCTGGGCCCGGCGTCCACGCCCGTGCTGGAGAACTTCGGCGACGTGCTGCCCGAGGAGTCGTGGGTGGAGCCCGTCCCGGACAACCACGTGCTGCCCGGCCCCGGCGACCCCGCCGACACCGCGGTGGCACGCGAGTCCGTCCGGCTCGCGTTCGTCGCGGCGCTGCAGCACCTGCCCTCGCGCCAGCGGGCCGTGCTCATCCTCCGTGAGGTGCTGCGCTGGCCGGCCACGGAGGTGGCCACGCTGCTCGACACGTCCGTCGCGTCGGTGAACAGCGCCCTGCAGCGGGCGCGCGCCACCCTCGCCGACCGCGACCTGAGCCGGTCGGAGGCACGGGCCGAGCGGGTGGCCGGCCCCGACGCCGCGGAGGACAACGCCCTCCTCGAGCGGTATGTCGAGGCGTTCGAGCGGTACGACATGGACGCGCTGGTGGGGCTCCTGCGGCAGGACGCGGTGCTCAACATGCCGCCGTACACGATGTGGGTGCAGGGACCGGAGGCGATCACGCGCTGGATGCTGGGGCCGGGGATGAAGTGCGCGGGCTCGCGCTGCCTTCCGGTACGGGCCAACGGGTCGCTCGCGTTCGGCCAGTACCGCCCCGACCCCGCGGGCGGGCACGCGCCGTGGGCGCTGGTGGTGCTGGACGACGACGGGGAGAAGGTCACCGGGATCACCTCGTTTCTCGACACGGCGACGTGGTTCGCGCGGTTCGGCCTGCCGGAGCACCTCGACTGAGCGTCGCACCCGTACCCTCGGGGTGTGAGTGTGCGATCCGTGGTGGTCGGCGTGGACCACAAGCAGCCGGAGCTCCCCCGGCGCGCGGCGGGGCTCGTCCAGTCCCTGGGCGGCAGCCTCGTCGAGCTCGTGTGCGTGTGGGTCGACGAGTCGGCGGTCACGAGCTCTGGTGGCTTCACCGTCTCGGTGGATCCTGACATCGCCGTGACGGGCGACGCGTACGGCGCCGACCCGCTCGACGGCCTGGGCCGGGCCATGGCAGACGTCGGGCTGCCGTGGAGCTGCGTACGCACTGCTGGCGACCCCGCACGGGAGCTTGCCCGCGTGGCCGACGAGGTGGGCGCCGTCATGATCGTGGTAGGCGCCCGGCGCGCGGGCCTGCGGAGCTGGACGACCCACCTGGTGGGCGGAACGGTCGCGGGCCGGCTCGTGCACGACCAGCGTCGGCCGGTCGTGGTGCTGCCGCCGGGCGCGCCGTCCCCCGACCTGTCGTGAGGCGGCGCGCGCCCGGTGGCGCCGGTGGGCACGGCGGCGAGCCGGGCGCCGGTCTGCGAGCGCCGGCCGGCCGCCGGCCGCCGCACCGGGAACCCGCGCTGATCGGGCTCGTCGCTGCCGGGGGTGCGGTCGGGTCCGTGCTCCGGTACCTGGTGGCCCTCGCGCTGCCCGCAGCGGGGTGGCCGGTGTCCGGCTGGCCCGTCGCGACCCTGCTGGTCAACGTCGTGGGCGCGTTCGCCCTCGGCTGGCTCCTGGAACGGCTCGGCCGCGCGGGCGCGGAGACGCCGCGGCGGCGCGGGCTGCGGCTCGCCCTGGGCACCGGGCTGCTCGGCGGCTTCACCACGTACTCGGCGTTCGCGCTGGAGATCTGGTCCCTGCTCGACGGCGGGCGGGGTCTGAGCGCCGTCGGCTACGTCGCCACGACGATCATCGTGGGCACCGCGGCGTGCGTCGCGGGGATCGCCGTCGGGGCGCGGCCCTCCGGCCGGGGCGGGCGGCGCAAGGACCTGCGAACGGACGCGGGAGGAGGCCGGTGAGCCCGTTGCTGATCGCTCTCGTCGCGGCCGGCGGCGCGCTGGGTGCCGCGGCGCGCTTCGTGCTGGACGGCGAGGTCCGGACCCGTGCGCGCGCAGGCTTCCCGTGGGGCACCTTCACGGTGAACGTGCTGGGCTCGCTCGTCATCGGGGTGGTGACGGGTGTCCTCCTGGGCCCGGAGGCCATGGACGGAACGGTGGAACCCTGGCGGGCCGCGCTCGCCACCGGCCTGTGCGGCGGGTTCACCACGTTCTCCACAGCCACTGTGGAAGCCGTGCGCCTCGCGCAGTCGGGACGGCTGCGGCTCGCGGTCGCGTCCGTGCTCGGCACGCTGCTGGTGACGGTCGCCGCGGTCGCCGTCGGGATTGCCGTGGGAACGCTGTTCTGACGTCGCGACCAGGCGATCGTGCAGCGTTTCCGGCCGGATTCGCTGCACGATCGCCTGATCACGGAGTGTGCGGCGGACGCCGGCGGGCACGCCGCGTCCAGCAGCCGCGCGGACGTGCCCGTGTCGGTGGCGGGTGGCAGGCTGACGGGCATGAGCCTCATGCTCCTCGACACCGCCAGCCTGTACTTCCGCGCCTACTTCGGCGTGCCCGACTCGCTGCGCTCGCCGGACGGCCAGCCCGTCAACGCCGTGCGCGGCCTCCTGGACACGATCGCGTGGCTCGTCACGGAGCACGGGCCGGAGCGCATGGTCGCGTGCTGGGACGACGACTGGCGGCCTGCCTTCCGGGTGGCGGCGATCCCCTCGTACAAGGCGCACCGCGTCGCCGTCCCGGGCGACGGCACCAGCCCCGACGTCGAGGAGGTCCCCGACGCGCTGACGGCACAGATCCCGGTGATCGTCGACGTCCTGGGGGCGATCGGCATCGCCCGCGTGGGCGTCCCCGGCTACGAGGCGGACGACGTGATCGGCACGCTCACCGCCCACGAGGTCGCGGCCGCGGGCGACGTGGACATCGTGACGGGCGACCGCGACCTCTTCCAGCTGGTCGACGACGAGGCGGGCGTGCGGGTCCTCTACCCCGCACGGGGCGTCCGGGACCCCGATGTGGTGGACCTCGCGTTCCTCCAGTCGAAGTACGGCATCCGCTCCGGCGCGGCGTACGCCGACCTGGCGCTGCTCCGTGGCGACCCGAGCGACGGCCTGCCCGGGGTGCCCGGTATCGGCGAGAAGACGGCGGCCAAGCTGCTCGCGCAGTACGGCGACCTCACCGGCATCCTTGCCGCGCGGGACTCGGGCGACGCGGGGCTCACCGCCACCCAGCGCCGGCGTCTCCAGGAGGCCGACGACTACCTGCGGGTCGCGCCGGCGGTGGTCCACGTCGCCCGGAACGCCCCCGTCGGAGAGGTCGACGCGACGCTGCCGGCCGCACCCCACGACCCAGCGGCGCTCGACACCCTCGCGGAGCGCTGGGGTCTTCGGTCCAGCGTCGACCGCGTCCTCACAGCCTTTGCCGCGCGCGCGGCCGGCTGAGCGCGCCGTCCACGACCCGCCCCACCCAGGAGGAACCCCCATGCCGACCACTCCCGAGCTGCCCAAGGGCGCACCCGTCTGGATCGAGCTCTGCACCACGGACCCGGACGCCGCCGTGCCGTTCTACACGGCCCTGTTCGGCTGGGAGCACCAGGGCTCCGGGCCGGAGCTCGGTGGTTACGGCACCTTCGCCAAGGACGGCCGGCCCGTCGCCGGCTCCACCCCGGTGCAGAGCCCGGAGCAGGCGGGGTGGTCCGTCTACCTGCAGACGGCGGACGCCGACGCGGCCACCGCGCGCGCCAGGTCGGCGGGCGCCACGGTGGTCACCGAGCCTGCGGACGTGGCCGCGCGGGGCCGCTACGCCTGGCTGTCCGATCCCAGCGGCGCGCAGGTCGGATTCTGGCAGCCCGGTACCCACCGCGGCAGCGAGCTCGTCGTGGAGCACGGCGCGCCCGCCTGGTACGAGCTCATGACGACCGGCTACGCCGCAGCCCTGGACTTCTACGCGAGGGCTGCGCTGTGGGACGTCCACACCATGAGCGACACGGCGGAGTTCCGGTACTCCACGCTCGGCGAGGGCGAGTCGGCCCGGGCCGGGATCATGGACGCGTCCGGCTTCCTGCCCGACGGCGTGCCCTCGTTCTGGGTGGTCTACCTCGGCGCCGACGACCCCGACGCCACGGCGAAGCACGCTGAGGAGCTCGGCGGCCGGGTGCTGGAGCCGCCGGCGGACACGCCGTTCGGCCGGCTGGCCACCGTGGCCGACCCGCAGGGCACCCAGTTCAAGATCATCGGCGTCTGACGAGCCGTCAGCGCAGCGCCGCCACCGCGGCGTCGTAGCGGTCCAGCACGAGCTCGACCAGCCGCGCGTCAGCCTTCTCGGCGTACGGCGCGCCGGCCACCGGCTCGCTCACCACGTCGGCCCCGGCCTCCAGCACCCGGTCGAGGAAGTAGCCGGGGGCCAGGAGGTACGACACGACGACGACCCGCGCCCCGGCGCCGCTCGACGCCCGGGCGGCCGCGACGGCGTCGGGCACCCGGGGGGTGGCGCCCGCGCCGTACGACGCGACGACCGGGCGGCCGACGCGCTCGGCGAGGCCGCGCGCGACCTCCTCGACCGCGTCGGCGGCGGCCGCCACGGACGACCCCGCGGCCGCGAGGACCAGGACGTCGTCGGGCCGGGGAGCCACGTCCGCGAGGCGGTCGGCGAGGATGTCGACGAGCCGCGCGTCGGGGCCGAGCGGCTGGGCCGCCGCGGCCGTGGTGCCCTCCGACGCCGCGTTCACCCCGGCCACCGCCTCCGCGATGTCGACCCGGACGTGATACCCGGTCGAGAGCAGCAGCGGCACCACGACCGCCGAGCCCGCGTCCGCGACGGCCTGGGCCAGCACGTCGGCGACCTCGGGCTGCTGCACGTCCACGAACGCCTCACGCACGTCCAGACCCGGCCGGGCGGCGCGGACGCCGTCGAGCAGGGCACGGACGGCGTGCTGCCCCGCTGGGTCGTCGGTGCCGTGCGAGGTGCCGACAAGCACTGGTTCCATGTGAAGTCCTTTCGGGTCCCGAGGTGTCAGAAGCTCCCCGGTGGATACGCCGGAGAGCTCCTGACAACTCGCCGAGGGGCAGCGTCAGCCGGTGTTCTGCAGGCCCGCCGACACGCCGTTCACGGTCAGCAGCAGCAGATGCTGCAGCCGGCCGGCGTAGTCGCCGTCCACGGTGGCGGAGCCGTCCACGCCCGTGCGCAGCCCGCGCAGCGCCCGCACCTGCAGCAGGGACAGCGCGTCGACGTACGGCGACCGGAGCTGGACCGCGCGGCCCAGCACCCGGCGGCCGGCCAGCGGCCAGGCGTTGCCGGAGATCTTGAGCACCATCTCGCGGGTGAGGCGCAGTTCGTCGAGCACCATCTGGGCGAGGTCGTCCCGCGTGCCGAGCGCCAGGTACTTGGCGGCGATGCGCTCGTCGGTCTTGGCGAGCGACATCTCGACGTTGTCGAGCAGCGTGGCGAACAGCGGCCACTCCGCACGGGCGGCCCGCAGCGCGTCGAGGTCGCCGAAGTCGCGCAGGGCCGTGCCCAGGCCGTACCACCCGGCGAGGTTGATGCGCGCCTGCGACCAGGAGAACACCCACGGGATCGCGCGGAGGTCGTCGAGCGACGACACGGACAGGCCTCGGCGGGCGGGGCGCGAGCCGATGGGCAGCAGGCCCACCTCCTCGAGCGGCGTCACCTGGGCGAACCACTGCGGGAAGCCCTCGGCGCGGACCAGCTCGTGGAACCGGGCGCGGGACGACGCGTCGAGCGCCGTCGCCAGGCCCGCCCACCTGGCTGCGGTCTCCGCGTTCCGCTTCTCCGTGGAGGGCGCGGACGCGAGCAGCGTCGCGGCCGCGACCTGCTCGATGTGGCGCGCGGCGATGGTGGGGTCGCCGTAGCGGGCCAGGATGACCTCGCCCTGCTCGGTGAGCTTGAACCGGCCGTCCACCGAGTGCGGCGGCTGGGCCAGCACCGCGCGGTTCGCGGGGCCGCCACCACGGCCGAGCGCCCCGCCGCGGCCGTGGAACAGGGTGAGGGTGATGTCGTGGCGGCGGGCCCAGTCCGCGATGCGCGACTGCGCGTCGTGCAGCGCGAGCGTCGCGGACACGGGGCCCACGTCCTTGGACGAGTCCGAGTAGCCGAGCATGACCTCGACCCGCCGGCCGTTGGCCGCGAGCCGCGTCTGAACCTGCGGCAGCTCCAGCATGGCCTCGAGGATGTCCACGCTGTTCTCGAGGTCGGCGAACGTCTCGAACAGGGGGATCGCGTCGAGCACCGGCGCGGCGGCCGGGTCCTCGAACGCGGCCTCGGCCAGCTGGTAGACGGCTGCGAGATGCTCGGGCGCCTGCGTGAACGACACGATGTACCGGCGGGCGGCCCGCTCACCGAAGCGGCGCTGCACGGCACCCAGCGCCCGGAAGGTGTCGAGGACCTCCGCAGTGCGCTCGGAGAGGTCCCCGTGCGTGCCCTTCTCGGCGATCTCCTCGAGCGCCGCGGCGTGGACCTGGGAGTGCTGCCGCACCTCGAGCTCCGCGAGGTGGAAGCCGAACGTCTCGACCTGCCACACGAGACGCTGCAGGTCGCCGTAGGCGGCGCGCGGCGCCCCGGCCTCGACGAGCGACTCCTGGACCACGCGCAGGTCGGCCTCGAGGTCCTCGGCCGACGCGTAGGCGAGGTCGGCGTTGCGCGTCCGGGTGGCGGCGATCCGCTCGGCGATCGCGAGCAGCACCGCCCGGTGCGGCTCGCGCGGCGACGCGGCGGACGCCCGCTGCGTCACCTCCTCCGACAGCTGCCGCAGCCGCTGCCAGAGCGCGTTCAGCCCGGCGGAGGCCGGCGTGCCGTCCTGGTCGAGCGTCAGCTTGCGGCCCACCTCGCGGGCCACGCCCTCCAGCGCGGACAGCGCGTGCTCCGACGCCAGCGTGGCGGCCTGCCGGGTCACCTCGGCGGTGACGTTGGGGTTTCCGTCCCGGTCACCGCCGATCCACGATCCCAGCCGCACGAACGGGCGTGCCACGGGAGCGGTCCGGCCCGCGTCCTCCGCCAGCAGCCAGTCGTCGAGGCGGCGGTACACGTCGGGGAAGACGTCGAACAGGGTGGCCTCGAACACCCCCATGACGGTCTTGACCTCGTCGATCACCGTCGGCTTGGACACCCGGATCGGCGACGTGCGCCACATGGTGTCGATCTCCGCGAGCAGCAGCCGCTCGTTCTCGACGAGGGACACACCACCCGGGCTGCGCAGGTCCCGCTCGGCGAGCAGGCTGTGGATCCGGCGGATCGCCCCGCTCACGGCACGACGGCGCGCCTCGGTGGGGTGCGCAGTCAGGACCGGGCGGAACTCGAGCTCGCCGAGACGACGCAGCGCCTCCTCACGGCCCACCTCCTCCGTGAGCTGCGCGAACGCCTCGGGGAGGGTGTCCTCGAGCACGGCCGGTCCGGTCCGGGTCTCCGCCTCGCGGGCCCGCAGGACGCGCACGCGGTGGTACTCCTCCGCCAGGTTGGCCAGGTGGAAATAGCACGTGAACGCGCGCGCCACCTGCTCGGCCCGGTCGAGGGCGAAGCCGTCCACGAGCGCGGCGGCCTCGTCGAGGGCAGCGGCGTCGCCGTCGCCGTACGCACGGATGGTCAGCTCGCGCAGCCGCTCGACGTCGTCGAGCAGGTCCTGCCCGCCGGCCTCGCGCAGGATCGTCCCGAGCAGCCCGCCGAGCAGGCGTACATCGTCACGCAGCAGGTCCGGCACCTCGTGCCGAGCCACGCCACGGGCGGTCTGGAGTTCGGTGTCGCTCACAGCACTAGACCTTATGCCGATCCGGGGTTGAAGATCTCATGGCGTCCGGGTGATGGGCAGCACATCTCCTCACCCCAGTCTGATCTGCTCCCTCGTCCGCAGGTGGGCCCACCGTCGCGCCCGCGGCAGTCGCTGGATCGTCACCTCAGGCGCCCGCTCGCTGCCCGACGGCGGCAGCTCGCCCCGGGAGAGCACGTCCGCCTCGCGCAGCGGCCCGAGGTCCAGGCCGGTGAGCGCCGGGACGTCGGCCACCGGTACCTGGTACGTGCGGTACGGGCCCAGCGGCGGGATCCTGTCGGCGGCGAGCGCCTGGGCAGTCACCATCTCGAGCTCCGCGTCCTCAAGCTGCGGCGTCTGGTCCAGCACGAAGGCGGTGGCGGCCAGACCCTCCGGCCCGGGCGCCCAGACCACCACCTTCCAGAAGAGCCGGGGGATGCCCACGCCGCGGTAGACGGGGTCGTCGCCGGCCAGGACGGGGCCCGTGTGGACCACGATGCGGTGGTCGTGGGCTCCGGCGTACTCCAGGACGTGGTCCTCGAGCCCGTTCCACAGCTCCTTCGACTGGTTGAAGCGCGCCACCTGGGGAGCAGCGTTGGTGTACGAGAACGTGTCGCCGTTGGCACGGCGGGCCGTCTCGGGGTCACCCCAGACGGGATCGAGCCGGCGGACGAGGTGCCCGCGGTCGAGCGGGTTGCTGCGGTACAGCTCGGGCCCGGCCTGCTCGTGGACGGGGACCCGCTCGTCGAGGTGCCACCTGCCCGAGCGCGGGAGCGCGCGCAGGCCGGCGCCGTCGATCACGCAGGAGGTCACCGCCGCGAGGCGGCGCGCCGGGTCGAGGAGGACCGTGAAGTGCGTGTAGTCGAGGCGGCGGACAGCCTGCCCGGGAACGGGGAGCGGGACGGTGGTCCCGAGGAATGCGGGATCGTAGCCGGTCACGGCGCCCAGCCAACCAGGTTCAGGCGTTGTGGGTATGGCTGGGGCGTGAATTCTGGACAGGATTCACGCCCCAGCCATACCCACAGCGGAGGGGCGGGTCAGGCGACCCGCTCGCGCAGCCAGGCGATGTCGGGCCCCATGTCGCCGTGGGTCTCGCAGATGACCGGCGCCCCTGCCGCCACGACCACCCCGGCCAGCAGCTCCCCGGGGATCTGCCCCTCGCCGAAGTGGGCGTGCCGGTCGGCACCCGACCCGGCCGTCTCACGGGAGTCGTTCGCGTGCACCAGGTCGATGCGGCCGGTGATGGCGCGCACCTGCTCCACGGCGGTGGCGAGGTCGATGCCGCCGGCCCAGGCGTGGCAGGTGTCGAGGCAGAAGCCCACGTTCTCGGCCCCGTCGGCCGACGACACTGCCGCCCACAGCTGCTCGATCCGCTCCAGCCGGCGGGCCATCGAGAACTCGCCGCCCGCGGTGTTCTCGATGAGCACCGGGACGTCCGTCTCGAGCGCGTCGATCGCCTTGCGCCAGTTGTCGAAGCCGACCGCCGGGTCGTCCTTGGCGGTCACGTGCCCGCCGTGCACCACGACGCCCTTCGCGCCGATCAGCGCCGCGCCGTCGACCGTCTGCTGCAGCAGCTTGCGGCTGGGGATCCGGATGCGGTTGTTCGTGGACGCCACGTTGATCAGGTACGGCGCATGCACGTACAGGTCGAGGCCCGCCGCCTCGGCGTCGGCCCGGAGCGCCTCCGCACCGCCCGGGTAGATGAACTCCGGGCCCTTCCAGCCCTGCGGGTCGCCCAGGAACACCTGCACCTGCTCGGCCCCGATGGCCTTCGCCTGGGCGATCGCGTCCTGCTGGTCCACGTGCGCGCCGATCTTCATGCGTCCACCCTAGGACGGCCCACCCACAGCGGCGCCCGGTCGACGCGGCCCGGTCGACGCGGCACGTCACCCGAGCCCCGCGATCCCGTCCTCGCTCACCACGACGAGGTGCCCGTCCACCGCCACGAGCGTGTCCCAGCCTTCCCGGGAGTCCTGCCACACCACCTCCCCGGTCCGCAGGTCCACGGCCACGGAGAAGACGAGGACGGAGGTCTCGTCCGGCACGCCGCGCATCGTGACGAGCGCGTGCCGCCCGTCGGTGAACGCCTGCTCGATGGTGGGCGCCCAGGCGGTGAGGTCCAGCCCGGCGACCGCCTCGAGCCGGGTGCTGGCCCACAGCTCCTCCCCGGTGCCGACGTCGAGCGCGGTGACGTTGCCGGCGCCGTCGTCCACGAGCACGACGCCGCCCGCGAGCGCCGGGACCCGGTCCACGACCATCTCGGTGCTCCAGAGCTCCTCGCCGTCGTCGTCCTCGGCGCGCACCTCGCTCCCGAGGTCCAGGAACCGCACGCCCGTCACGGAGCCGTCGGACGCCAGCGGCACCATGAGACGGCCCGGCAGCTCCCGTCGCGACCCGTCCGGCCCCACGACGACGTCGCGCAGGACGCCGCGCACCAGGTACCCCTCGCCCAGCGGCTCCACGCCGCGCCACTCGTCGGTGTCGAGGCGTTCTCCGTCGGCGGTGAACGCGGCGCGGACGCCGCACCCGACGATCGTCAGGGCAGCCCCCTCCGCCCACGCGGACACGATCCCCGGATCGGCTTCCATCCCGGTCTCCGTGAGCTCGAGACAGGCGCCCAGGTCGGTCTCGGCCGGGTCGAACGGGACCACCTCCGTCCAGCGCGGCTCGCCGGTCACCGAGTCCTCCGCACGGACCTCGAGGTCGCGGCCCCTGACGACCAGGTCGGCGTCCACGCACCCGTCCTCGGCGCAGCCCGGCCCGGCAGGCACGGAGCCGACGCGGGCGAGCCGCACGACAGTGCCCTCCGGGCCGACGGCGACCCGCTCGTCCGCGGCCACCTCGGACGTCCCGAGCACCTCGCCGTGGGACGTCACGGTCGAGAGAGCCGCCGGGCCCACCCCGCCGCCGAACCCACCCTCCGCCGCGTCCCGCTCCGGCGTGAGGCAGACGAGCACCTCCACGGCCGCGGACTGCTCGTACGCGGACGGCCCGCACCATGAGCCGGCCCCCAGGGGCACCGACCACACGGACGCGCCCGTCAGGGGATCGACCGCGACCAGGTCGCCGTCGTCCACCACCGCGACGGTCTGCGCCAGGCGCACCACCTCGCCCGGCGCCACGTCGCGCGACCAGGTCTCGGCCAGAGGCGCGGCGAGGCTCAGGACGCCACCGGCGGCGGCCCGGAGCCGGGCCTCGTGGGCCCGGTCGCGCAGGGCGTCGACACCGAGTGCCGCCGCGACGACGAGGACCAGCCCACCGGCCGCGACAGCCAGCCGGCGCGGCGACAGCCAGGCTCGGGTGCCCGACGCCGGGCCCTCGCCCGGGCGCACCGGCCCTCCCTCACCTGGGGCCGGGCCGGGCAGGGGAGGGGTCCCGTCACCGGGGTCGGCGTCGAGATCGATCCGGAGCGGCTCGTCGCCGGGTGCCGGTCTCATCCCAACCCGACAAGTCCCAGCGTCTCGACCCCGACGAGCCGCCCGGCCACCGCCCGGAGCTCGCGCAGGTCCGGGTAGACCTGGGACCAGAGGAGGTCGCCGGTGCGGAGGTCGAGACCGTGGGCCACCACGCCGAGCCCGCCCGTCCCGCCCGCGTCCAGGCTGTTGACCACCATCAGGACCCGGCCGTCGGTGAACACCGACGAGACGTACGGTTCGCCGAGGTAGCGCGTGGACCCGTCGGGGTGGTCCACCTCCCGGGGCGCCACCCAGCGCCACAGGTCTTCGCCCGTCTCGAGGTCCAGCGCGGTGAGGGCCTCCTGCTGCCCGTGGACCACCGCCACGCCGCCTGCTTGGGCGAGCACCTGCCAGACCTGGACCGGCGACGACCACAGCTCCTCCCAGCCCGGCCCGAACGCCCGCACGTCCGACCCGTCACCGCCGCCGGTCAGGGTGACCTCCGGCGCGGCGCTGTCGGACGCGGCCGGGACCAGGGGGAAGCCGTCCACCTCGGCGAGGACCGTCCCGTCGGGCGACCGGACCGTGCTCGTCACGGACACCGGGCCGTCCACGTCTGTCTGGTCCACCGCGACGTCGGCCATCTCCCCGCCGGGCAGAGGGACGACGTGTGAGCTCAGCCCTGGAGCGGCCTGCTGGAGCGCGCCGTCGGCCGTGATCAGCCCGTTGACGCCGCAGCCCTGGACCTGCACGGACTCGGCGATGGGAGAGACCCAGAACCCGTCGGGGCTGTACTCCGCCTCGTCGGACGAGAAGTAGGAGAAGCAGCTCGAGTCAGCGATGCCGGGGTCGTCGCTCAGCTCGAAGGGGATGGTGACCTCCCACACCTGCTCGCCCGTCGGGCCGGTCAGGCCGACTACGAGGTCTCGGCCCTCCAGCGCCGTCCCCGGCTGCACCGTGCAGGCCCCGGTCCCGGTCGTGTCGCAGTCGAGCTCGACGTCGACAGGCTCGAGGTCGGGCCCCACCCGCTGCGCCCGGACCACACCGTGCTCCTGCCACAGCTGCGGCTCGGGCCCGCCGCCCGGGCCGAACCGGGAGTCCGACTCGGTATCTGGATCGACGGCGCCGAGCGGTGCCCGGGAGGTGATGTCACCGTCAGGACCCACGACCACGAGCTCGCGCTCGTCGGACCTGCCGGCCAGGCACAGCAGCTCGTCCACCTCGGGGAGGAGGACCTCACCGAACACGCCCCAGGCCTGCGAGCTGCCACACTCCGCATACTGGAGCTCCGTACGCCACCGCACCTCGCCGGTACCCGGCTCGACCGCCACGAGCTCGTCGTAGCCCTGCAGCACGAGGGCGCCGTCCAGGACCGCCGCGGCGGTACGCGTCTCGTCCAGCTCCCAGACCTGCTCGGGCGCCTCGAGCAGCGACACCACCCCACCGGCCGCGGCAGCCAGCCGCTCGACCCGTGAACGCTCCTGAGCTGCGCCGATGCCGCCGCCCACCAGTGCGGCCACGGCCACGGCGGCGGCGACGGGAACCACGACACGACGGTTCCGGCCGGCCCAGGAACCGAGGTCACGGGCCGCGAGGCGCACCGGCTCGGTCAGGGTGCCCCACCGGGTCGCCCGCGCGCTGCCTGGTCCCTCCGGTGCCGGCGCTCCCGCGACGACCTCGCCCTCGCCGTCCGCGTCGAAGACCAGATCGAAGGTGAGCACGCCGCCGTCACGGCCAGGCTCGGCCTGCCCCGCCCGCTCCACCGGCGGAGCGGCCGGCGTGGTGCTCGCGGGCGGGTCGACGTCGTCGGGCGCTGCGCCCTCCGGGAGGGCGTCACGGACCGCCGCCGGCGCGAGGGCCTGCGGGGCCGCGACGGAGTCCGCGTCGTCGTCGACCAGCTCGAACGTGTACGCGGCGTCGTCGCTCCGCTTGCGGCCCATGCGGGGAGCCTAACCACGGGAACCCGCGGGGAGAACAGGGAGACGCGAAGCGGGTCAGCGTAGGCCGACGAGGTCGAGGCCGAGCCGGTCGAACGAGGAGCCGGCGTCGTCCACCAGCCGCAGCCCGGCCGGGCACACCCGGCCGGGCGCACTCCGCCCGGCTCACTCCGCCGGCGGCGCGAGCCCGGCGACGCCCTGCTGCGTGACCTGCACCAGGTTTCCGTCCACCGCCAGCAGCTGGGTGTACGGCGTCTCCTGCTCCAGCTCCCAGCGGACGTCGCCCGAGTCGAGGTCGAGAGCGATCAGGCGCAGACCCGAGTCCCCCGCGGCGGGCGGCGTGGCCAGGAGGAGGGTGCCGCCGTCCGTGAACGCCTCCGTGACGACCTGCTCCACGGCCGTCCACTCGCCCTTGGCGAGCAGCTCGGGCTCGGTGGCCCAGAGCTCTTCACCGGATCTCAGGTCCACGCCGACGAGCCGCCCGTGGAAGTCAACGACGACCGCGAGGTCCTCGGTCCGCGCGAGGAGGTGGTTCCCGGGGAGCTCGGTGGACCAGCGCACGGCGCCGTCGTCGTCCACCGCCACGAGACCGCTGGGCCGGTCGAGCAGCCTGACCCGCGGCTCGGAACCGTCTGTGGTGAAGGGGTCGAGGAGCATGCCGTCCGGCGTGCTGACCACGCCGTCCTCGTCGACGACGGTGCCGTCGACCCGCAGGAAGCCGCCGTCCACGAGCGGCATGCGCGTCCCCGCAAGGCTCGCCCCGGCGGCCGACAGGTACGGGAGACCCCCCTCCGAGTAGAGGCTCCAGCCCGCTGGCAGCCGGGTCCCGGAGGCGGCGTGGTCCGGGACAGGCTCGCCCTCGGGCGTGAAGACCCCCACGGTGCCGCACCCGGCGACGGCCACGACGGTGGGCGACGAGAAGGTCGCGAGCGGAGCGTCGGGGGCGTAGGCGGGCGCGCCTGTCGTGCCGTCGTACTGGACGCACGCTCCACCGGCGCCGAGACTGACCGGCGAGAACGGCACGTCATGCTCCCAGCGGACCTCTCCGCTCGCCGCGTCCTCCAGGCGCACGGACAGGTCCCAGCCGTCCTCGACGGTGCCGGCCAGGCTCACAACCTTGCCCTCGGCGTCCGTCACGCTCTCGACGGTCGCCGCGTCCGGGTCGGGCGGCGAGCCGGTGCGCTCGGCCACGAGCAGCCCGCCGTCGGCCGACGGGACGACGGCGGTGGCCGCCGCGACCTCTCGCGTGTCCTCGACGCCGTCCGGGCCGATCACGGTGACGGTCCGAGGGCCGCCCGCGTCTTCCGTGCTCACGCAGACCAGGCGCTCCGCCTCCGCCGCGCGCTCGGCCCGAGCGACCGGCAGGGGGCCACACTCGCCGGACGCGCGGTCCACGGTCCACAGCGTGGTGCCGGTGGCGGCGTCCAGCCCCAGCACCACGTCCCGGCCGACGGCGGCCACGACGCCCCCCGGCATCCGGACGAGCCGGGTCTCGATCGCGCCCTCGACGGGCACCGACCACGTCTCCCGCAGCTCACGGTCCAGAGCCGCCACCCCGCCTGGGGCGGCGGCCAGGTGCTGCCGGTCGATCGCGGCCTCCAGAGCCACGCCGCCCGCGACGGCCGCGGCAACCACCACCGCGGTCCCGCCCGCGAGCAGCGCGCGGCCCCTGCGCGACGTCGGGATCCGGGACCGGACGGCGGCGACGCCGGTGCGCGCGGCGCCTGCTGTGGCTCGGGCCGCGGCTCGGGCCGTCCGCGACGTGGCGGCGGCCGTGGCTGAACCGGCACGGCGGAACGGGGTGGTGGCCTTGCCGATCGAGCCTGCGACCTTGCGGCGCATCGCGGCAGCACGGCCGACTGGTTCCGGCGCCGCGTCAGCCGTCCGGGCTCGTTCGAGCGTGTCCGGGTCGGTCAGCGACGTCGGTACGCCGGTGATCATCTCCGGGCTCGCGGGGGCCTTCGCCGGGGACGGGGCGTCATCCTGCGGAGGCGCCGCAGGGGGGTCCGGCACCAGGTCGAAGGTGTGGGATTCGTCGTCACCGCGCCGCGAGCTCACGAGGAGAGGCTAGCGGCGACCCTCCGTCCGGTGTCGTATCGACGGTGGTGTGAGGGTGGGAGGCCGACCACAGGTCGTGGTTTCGGGGTTCTGTGCACAGATTGGCTGGTCAGCGGGCCGTCAGAACGCGTGTTCGATAGGATGGGGAGGGTCAGGAACGGCCGGATCATGCGGGTTTCGAGGAGGTGCGGGGATGGTGATCGAAGCGATCGATACGCGTGTCTCTGTGCCCGGGACAGGCCTGGCAGGGACTGACGCTGGGTCCGGCACGGACGCCACGGTGCCCCGTGCGACGCCCGCACCCGCGGGACTGTCCTCTGCCGGGCCTGCCGCCCGCCGCCCGTTGGAGGTCGTGCTCGCGGACCTGGAAGCGGTCGCGGATGAGCTGGTCGCGGTGGCCGGGCCGGGGGCGCTGGACGCCCTGGAGGTGGCGGGCGGGTTGGTGGTCGCGCGGCTGGTCGAGGCCGGGACCCGGGTCCGGACCCTGACGAGCCGGTTGGACGCGTTGCGCCTGTCGTTCCTGCCCCGGGTCGAGGCCGACGGCCGGTGGGGCACCGGGTCGGGGGCCGGGGCGAGGTCGTTCGCGACCTGGCACGCCGCGACGAGCAACATCTCCGTGCCCAGCGCCCGGCGTGAGGTCCGTGCCGCCCGGGTCCTGGACCAGGACCTGCCCGCGACCAGGGCCGCGGCCCTGGCCGGGACCCTCGGCCCCGACCACCTGACCATCCTGGTCAACACCGCCCCCACCAGCCCGGCCCGCAAGGCGGCACTGGCAGCCCCCCTGCCCGGCACCGGGCCCGTGCCCGGCCCCGACGGCCCCTTCGGCCCGGACGGTCCGGCGGACGGCCCCGACGGCCCGGCGGGCGGTCCGGCGGGCGGTCCGGGCGCGGACGGTGTGGAGGCGGTCTCGGGTGAGGTGTTCCTCCTGGCCCAGGCCCGCGCGCACCGCCCGGCAGCGTTCCGGCGGCTGGTGGCCCGGTTCGCGACCGTGGCCGACCCGGACGCGGACGAACGCGGTCACACCCACGCGCGCGACCGTGAGCACCTGGAGCTGTCCAAGACGTTCGGCGGGTACCACCTGAACGGGTTCCTGACCGACGAGCACGGCCTGACCCTGACAACAGCCCTGAACTCCGTCATCCGACCCCCGACCCCCGACACCGCACGCACCACGACCCAGCGACGCGCCCAAGCCCTGGCCGACCTGGCCCGCATCGTCCTGGACAACGGCCACACCGGCACCGGCGCCGCAGTCCGCCCCCACCTGACCGTCACCGTCTCCTGGACCGAGCTGCAGACCCTGGCCGCCCGCACCGGCGTCACCCTCACCACAACCACACCCACCACAACCGGGACCACAGCAACCGGGACCCCCGCCACCACAGCGACCGGGACCACAGCGACCGGGACCGCCGCCACCCCGGGCGGGCTCACCCCCACGGGCGGGGCGGTGTTCACCGAGACCGGCACCCCCGTCCCCCCAGCCCTGCTCGCCAAGATCGCCTGCGACAGTCAGGTCACCCGGGTCGTGTTCGGCCCCGAGTCACAGGTCCTGGACGTGGGCCGCACCCGCAGAACCATCACCGGCGAGCTGCGCCGCGCCGTCATCGCCCGCGACCGGCACTGCACCTGGCCCGGCTGCGACGAACCACCCTCCCGCTGCGAAGTCCACCACGCCACCCACCACTGGGCCGCCGGCGGCCACACCAGCGTCCCCAACAGCGCCCTGCTCTGCTGGCACCACCACAACCACGTCGACACCAACCACATCACCATGACCCACCACAACGGCACCTGGAACTTCACCGACCATCACGGCAAACCCATCACCGAGCCCCGACCCTGGCAATGACTGGCGACGACTGGCGATAGCCGGTGATGACGGGCCCCGCGCTGCCGTCGGTCCCCGGCAACCCCTCCGTCAGCTCCGGCTCGGAGGCGGCATCGGCTGGGTGCGGGCGTCCTCGAGGGAGTCGCCGGACACCCGGACCGAGGCGTGCGAGTGTGCCGTGCTGTACCCGTACACGCCTCCGGGTGATCCGGCGGCTCAGCCGGCGCGACGGGCAGCCCGCTCGATGGCGAGCTCCAGGAGGGCCGCCGTCGCTCTGCGCTTGCGGTCCACGGGGTCGACGGTCAGCTCGTCGCCGGGGTTCCCGCGCGGCTCGGCCGGAGTCGCGGCGGCCGTCGCGGCGTACGCAGAGTGGTTCTCCATGTCGTCCTCCTGCTGACGGGGCGCTCGGGGTGGGCACCTCGTTGTCTCATGGTGCGATGCCGTCGTTTCCCCGGTGTTGCCGCCGTGGGACACGGACGTGACCGCTTCCCGGAGCAGGCAATCCGCGGACGCCCTGCGACGACCGCGTACCGCGCCTATCCAGGTCAGACTGACCGGGTGCCCGCCACCCGCCCCGCAAGACTCACCACTGTCCTCGCCACAGCGCTCGTCGCGACGGTGACGTGCGTCGGCTGTACGACGCCACAGAGCGGCACCGCCCCGTCCAGCGCCCCGCCGAGCAGCCCGAGCAGCCCGAGCAGCCCGGACAACCCGAGCCGCCCCGCGACGCCCGCGCCGGCGCCGCCCTCAAGCCCTCCACCGGCTCCCGCACCGTCACCTACCGCACCTGCTTTCGAGGCGACCGTCTCCACCCTGCCGCCCGAGGTGATCGACCGGATGACCGGGGTGTCCTGGCGGGAGGGCTGCCCCGTCCCGCTGGGCGACCTCCGGTACCTCACGCTCACGCACCACACGTTCGACGGCGGGACGGCGCAGGGCGAGCTAGTGGTCCATGCCGACGTCGCGGAAGGGCTGGTCGGGGTCTTCCGCGAGCTGTTCGAGGCCGGCTACCCCCTCCGGTCGGCGCGCCTGGTCGACGACTTCGGGGGGGGCGACGACGCCTCGATGGCCGCGGACAACACGTCGGCGTTCAACTGCCGCCCCGTAGCGGGCACCGGCCGGTGGAGCGAGCACGCGTACGGCCGGGCGATCGACGTCAACCCTGTGGAGAACCCGTGGGTCCGGGGCGACGCGGTGGAACCGCCGGCGGGGCGTCCCTTCGTGGGACGCCCCGCCGAACCGGGAGTGATCCTGCCCGGCGACCCCGTCGTGCAGGCCTTCGAGGCTGCCGGCTGGCACTGGGGCGGGTAGTGGGACTCGCCCCTGGACTACCAGCACTTCTCGACGACGGGCAGGTGAGCCGTCAGCCCTCCGCGGCCAGCGCCTTGCGCCAGGTGATCCTGCCGCCGGTCTGCAGCAGCGCACCCCGGTAGGCCCGCTCGCAGAGCAGCACCGCGCCCACCGTGAACAGCGCCATGACCACCAGCGACACTACGGGCTCCCACCACATCGCCTCGCCGGCGAGGACCCGGATCGGCATCGACACGATGGACGCGAGCGGCACGTACGACAGCACGACCTCCAGCACGCCGCTCGCGGAGAACGTCGCGACGTAGATGCCGATCAGGAGGAACGTGATCGGACCGGTCGTGTTCTGGAGGTCCTCCGTGCGGGAGGCGAGCGCGCCCGCCACGGCGAACAGGGCCGCGACGGCGATGAAGCCGACCGTGAAGAACGCGACGAACCAGATCAGCGTCGCCGAGATGGACGGCAGCATCGTGGAGAGGTCGGTGAACGAGACCCCGATCAGGCCCACCGCGGCGAACAAGAGGTTCTGCGCGAGGGCGATGACCGAGCTGCCGAGGATCTTGCCGGCGAGCACGTGGCGCAGGGGCACGGCTGTCGCGATGATCTCCGCGAGCCGTGACTGCTTCTCCTCGATGACGCTGCCCGCGATCATCACGCCGGACCCGAGCGTGCCCAGGTAGAACAGGAAGGCCAGGATGAAGCCCGCGAGGAACACCACCTGCGGGTCGATCGCGTTGCCGTCGAGGCGCTCCGTCTCCAGGGTGGCCCCCGCGGACAGCTCGGCGATCGTGGTCCCGGCGTCGGCCGCGTTGGCGGCGATGGTCTGCTCCTCGACGGTGGCCGTCAGCAGGGCGGACAGGTCACCCTCCGGCTCACGCCACCCGGACAGGGTCCAGCCGTCCGCGCCACTGGTCAGCCAGACGTCGGCGTCCTCCTCCTCGAGAGCGGTCCGCGCCGCGTCGGCGTCGGCCACCTCGACCGTCTTCAGGACGATCTTCCCGTCGTCGTCCTCGGCTGCCTCGCGGGCGGCGTCGAGCACGGTCGCGGCGTCGGCGTCCTGCGCCTCGACCGCCACCGTGTAGGTCTCGACCTTGCTGCCCTGCCAGGCGAAGAACCCCGTCAGGCCAGCGATCATGACCAGCGAGATCACCAGGCCGAACAGGAACGACTTGTTGAGCGCCCGCACCACGATCTCGCGGTTCATGACGATCAGCCAGGCGCCACGGTGGCCCTGCCCGACCCGTGCGGTGGGGGTGGCGCTCGCCTCGGGCGTGCCGGTCGCCTTCGGGGCCGGGCCGGTCGTGGCGGTCATGCGGTCACCTCGCGGTAGATCTGGGCCAGCGTCGGGCGGACGGGCGTGAACTCGTGGACGGGGCCGCGTCGGACGGCCTCCGTGAGGAGGAGCTGGCCGGCCGCGTCGTCGGTGAGCTCGACGAGCGCCTCGGGGCCGTCGACGTCGATCGCGTGGACTCCCGCCACGCCGCGGACCCAGCCGGCGTCACCGCCGACGACCAGGCGGTGCCGCACCGCCCCGACCCGCTGCAGGTCGGCGGGCGTGCCGGAGGCGACGACCTGCCCCTGCTTGAGGATGACGAGGCGCTCGCACAGCCGCTCCACCAGGTCGAGCTGGTGTGAGCTGAAGAGCACGGGCACGCCTCGGGACGTGTGCTCGCGCAGCAGCTCCACCATGCTCTCGACGGCTGCCGGGTCGAGGCCGCTGAACGGCTCGTCGAGGATCAGCGCCCGCGGGGAGCCCATGAGCGCGGCGATGACCTGCACGCGCTGCTGGTTGCCGAGGGAAAGCTTCTCGACGTGGTCCTTGGCTCGGCCCGCGAGGCCCAGCCGGTCGAGGTGCTCCAGCACCTCGGTCCGCGCGGCTGTGGCGGAGATCCCGCGGAGCCGCGCCAGGTAGACGAGCTGGTCGAGCACCGGCTGCTTCGGGTAGAGGCCGCGCTCCTCGGGCATGTAGCCGAACGCCCGGCGGTCCTCCTGGGTGACGGGCCGGCCGTCGAAGCGCACCTCGCCGCTGGTGATGGCCAGGACGCCCATCATCATCCGCATTGTGGTGGTCTTGCCGGCGCCGTTCCCGCCCACGAAACCCGTGAGCACGCCGGAGGGAGCAGTGAACGAGACGCGGTCGACGGCCCGCACCGGTGCGTCCGACGGGGAGCCGGCCGGCGCGCCGAAGACCCGGGTGAGGTCCACGACCTCGAGGTCGGCACCGTGCCTGCTGGGTGGTGTGGTCATGTGGCCCACGCTAGGCGGGGCGGGTGGCGGGCGGATCCGCCGCGGGGCGGAACCGCCGAGCTCCCCCTCTGGACGGAGCGACGACCTCAGCAGGGGTCAGACGAGACCGCAGCGGTGGGCGAGGACCACCGCCTGCACCCGGTCGCGCAGCTGCAGCTTGGCGAGGAGGTTCGAGACGTGCGTCTTGACCGTCGCCTCCCCGAGGAACAGCGTGGTGGCGATCTCCGCGTTGGACAGGCCGGTGCCGATCAGGACGAGCACCTCGCGCTCACGCGGCGTCAGGTCGGCGACCCGCGGGTCCACGTCGCGCGGTGACCGGGGGGCACCGGTGGCGGCCTGTCCGCCGTCGGCCACGGCGGGACCCTCGCCCGAGGCGACCAGCTGCTGGATCACGCGGCGCGTGACCTGGGGCGCGAGCAGGGCGTGCCCGGCCGCGACCGTCCGGACCGCCTCGACGAGGTGGTCCGCGTCCGAGTTCTTGAGCAGGAATCCCGAAGCGCCCGCCGCCAGGCCGTCGAAGACGTACTCGTCGTGGTCGAACGTGGTCAGGACCAGCACCTTCGCCAGGTTCTCGGCGACGATCCGGCGGGTCGCCTCGATCCCGTCCATGACAGGCATCTGCACGTCCATCAGCACCACGTCCGGGCGTAGCGACCGGGCGAGCTCGATGGCGGCACCGCCGTCGGCCGCCTCCCCCACCACCTCGATGTCGTCCTCCACCGAGAGGATGAGGGCGAACCCCGAACGGACGAGGTGCTGGTCGTCGACAAGCAGCACACGGACTGCAGGAGCAGGAGACGCGGCAGCGTGGTGAGCGTCAGTCCTGGTCACGGGCAGTCCTCAGGCAGGGGAAGGCGCACCCGGACACGGTAGCCGCCCGTGACGCGAGGACCGATCTCGGCGACCCCGCCGTGCGTCGCCACCCGCTCCCGGATCCCGAGCATCCCGAGTCCCGAGCCGGAGGTGCCCGAGCGGGCCCGGCCCGCGTCGAGCACCTCGACCTCCGCGAAACCGTGCGGGAACCGTTCTGTGCCCGCGGCGCCCGAACGCCGGTCCACCCGGACCACGACGCTCGCGCTCCTGGCCGTGGAGTGGCGCCGCACGTTGGCGAGCGCCTCCTGCGTGGTGCGGTACAGGCTGAGGCCCACGGCGGTGGGGACCGTCTTGGCCGCCTTCTCCGGCTCCTCGACGAGCCGGTACGTGACCTCCAGGCCGCCGTCGGCGTCCGCGAGGCGCGCGATGTCGTCGAGGCCCGGCTCGGGGGCGCGGCTCTCCGTCCGCGGCCGCGCGACGCCCGGGTCGCCCGGCGCCACCCCCGTCCCGACGGGGCCCTGGCCAGGGGCCGACGACGTCGCGGCGCCCGCGGGCGTCGGCGCCGGGACCGCCCAGTCCATCTCCCGCAACGTGCCGAGCAGCCCCCGCATCTGGCTGACGGCGTCCCGCGACGCCACCTCGATCGTGGCGAGGGGGGCCGCGGCTGCGTCCGGGTCCCTCGCCAGGAGCCGGCGGGCGGCGGCGGCCTGGATGCCGATGACCGACACGTGGTGCGCGACGACGTCGTGCAGCTCGCGGGCTATCCGCAGCCGCTCGGCGACGACCGCCTGCTGCTGGAGCTTGACGGTCTGCCGCTCGATCGTCTCCGCCTGCTCCGCGAGCTGCTCGCGGCGGCGCGCGGCGTGCCACATGTGCTGACCTGCCGCGAACGCCCCGCCGAAGTACGCCACGTTGGTGAGCCCCATATAGATCGTGTACGCGACGAACGGGCTGAAGAGGCCCGGCTGCGCCGGGCCCACCTCGTCGAGCCACGCGGTCAGTCCGGCGTCCACCGCGAACTGCCAGGCGAGCCACCCCAGCATCGCCAGGATCGCACCGGTGACCACCACCAGCATGGCGCGCCGGTCACGGGCCCAGGCCACGGCGGTGTACAGGGCGACGAAGTACACGACCTGCAGCGGCATCAGGGCCGGCACCATCGGCACGGTGAGGCCCACGCCGAGGAAATGGGCGTAGACGACCATCAGCACGACGAGCGGGAACCGGCGACGCCACGCGAGCGGCAGGGCGCCCGCGGCCGCCAGCAGGTAGATCAGCCAGGGAGGTTCGCCCGACTCCTCGAAGTAGCCGAAGCTACGGCCCAGCTCGGCGCCGAACACCGCCAGCGCCGTGAGGACGCCCGCCAGGTACAGGTCGTTGCGGTAGGCCCCGGGGGGCGGCACGCGCTCCCAGCCGACGTCCACGCCGAACCACTCGAGCGCGCGCTCGGTGCGGCGGGGTCGGCTGACGGGGGCGGTCGGACGGTCCACCCCGCCACCCTAGGTTCGGACGGCGGGGGACCGCCTCCCCCGGAAGACGGAGTCGCGGACCGAGACCGAGACCCACACCGAGACCCAGACCCAGGGCTACGTCAGGTGGTCGAAGTCACCACGGGTCCACGCCGCGTGCCGTTCGGCCGAGCGCAGGACCACGTCGCGGGCGTCGCGCGCGATGACGCCCTCGAAGTTGTTGTACAGGCGGTCGAAGCCGAACCGTGCCACGTGGTGGGCGACGCGCTGCGCCACGGCCCCCGACAGCGGCAGGCGGTTCGGGTACGACCGCATGAAGCTGACGGACTTCCGGTCCGGGTTCGGGAAGATCGCGTCACCCGCGAGGATGACGCCGCGGCCCTCGGCACCGTCGGCCCAGTGCACCACGGCGCTGCCCGGGAAGTGCCCGCCCGGCTGGGTCAGGGTGACCCCCGGCAGGATCTCCCGGTCCTCCTTCCAGGTCTCCACCACCGGCGCGGTGCGGGCGAGCCAGCCCGCGTCCGCCTCGCTGACCAGGACGGGGACGTCGCCGAGCCGTCGGCTCCACTCCACCTGGACGCCATACATGTGGGGGTGGCTCGCCACGATCGCCACGACGGGGCCCAGCGCCTGCACGGCGGCGACCGCCGCGTCGTCGAGGAAGCCCGTCGGGTCCCAGAGGAGGTTGCCCTCGCCGGTGCGCAGCAGCTTCGCCTGCTGCCCGATCCCCACCACGGGCGGCTGCACCGTCAGCGCCGTCAGGTTCGGCTCCAGCTCGGTGACGTCCACCCGGGCCCCCGCGGCGGCGAGCTCGTCGAGCGTGGTCCAGAGCTGACCCTCGGCCGGCACCCACTGCCGCTCGTCGGCACAGATGGCGCAGACCTGCGGCCGCTCGTCGTGCTCCACGCCGCAGGTGCGGCAGATCCAGAACGTCATGCACTCTCCTCTTCTCGCGGACCGCGGGGTGCGCGGTCCTTCAGCAGCAGCGCGCGCCCGGGTGGGCGTCCTGCTCGGCGTACCTCGCCCGCCAGTACGAGCCCACGTCGGGAACGGGTTCCCCCGGGTGGGCGCGGCGCAGGTGGGCCACGTACCGCTGGTAGTCACTCTCGCCCAGGACGCCCTTGACGTACCAGGTCAGGGCGTCCCAGGCGCGGCGAAGCGTCATACGTGCGTCCCGGTCCGGGCCGCCTCGGGGTTGTCGTCGTAGTAGGCGGCCCACTCGGCGGCGACCTCCTTCTCGGCGTCGGTCGCGACCAGCCCGGACGGTGCGAAGAGCGCCGACGGCACGGCGGGTTCCTCCGTGGTGGGCAGGCCACCCGCCCGGATCGCCTTGACCCACACCACCACCGCGGCGAGGACCACCACGACCACGAGCAGCGCGAACACGATCGACAGCGTGCCCTGGACGAACGTGTTCCGGATGACGGCGTCCATCGCCTCCGGCGTGGTGGCGGTGCCGAAACTCGTCTCGCCGGCGTCCCGGGCCTCGCGGAAGGCGGTGTGCTGTGCCCAGTACCCGATCGCCGGCACGTCGGAGAAGATCTTCTGCCACGAGGCGGTCAGCGTGACGGCGAGGTCCCAGAGCAGGGGCACGCCGGGGATCCACGCCCAACGGAGCAGGCCCTTCTTGATGAGCACCGTGGTGACGAGGGCCAGGGCCATGGCGGCGAGCAGCTGGTTGGCGATGCCGAACAGCGGGAACAGCGTGTTGATCCCGCCGAGCGGGTCGGTGACGCCCATCAGCAGGATCGCGCCCCACAGGCCGCAGACGACGACCGAGCAGACCCAGGCCCCCACGCGCCATGACGGGTCGCGGAACCGGCGCAGCGGCCCGCCGACGTTGCCGAGCGTGTCGGACAGCATGAACCGGGCCACCCGCGTGCCGGCGTCGACGGTGGTGAGGATGAACAGGGCCTCGAACATGATCGCGAAGTGGTACCAGAACGCGATCATCCCGGAGCCGCCCAGGAACGAGCCGAGGATCTGCGCCATGCCGAACGCGAGGGTCGGCGCGCCACCCGTACGGGAGACGATCGACTCCTCGTCCACGCTGTCGGCGGCGCCCTGGATGTCCGCGGCGGTGGCGGGAGGCCCGGAGAGCCCGAGCCCGTTCACGTACTCGGCGGCCGACGCTGCCTCCCCGCCCGTGAGCCCGGCGGGCGCGTTCATCGTGAAGTACAGGTGCTGGTCGATGGACACGGCGGTGACCAGCGCCATGATCGCCACGAACGACTCGGTGAGCATGCCGCCGTAGCCGATGAGCCGGAGCTGACTCTCCTTCTCCACCAGCTTGGGCGACGTGCCGGACGAGATGAGCGCATGGAACCCGGACAGCGCACCGCACGCGATGGTGATGAAGAGGAACGGGAACAGCGCACCGGCAAAGGCGGGGCCGTTGCCTTCCAGGGCGAACGACGAGACCGCGGGCGCCTGGACCGCCGGCTGGGCGACGAGCACGCCGACCGCGAGGAGCACGATGGTGCCCACCTTCATGAAGGTGGACAGGTAGTCGCGCGGAGCCAGCAGGAGCCACACCGGCAGCACCGAGGCGAGGAAGCCGTAGCCCGTGATCAGCCAGGCGAGCGTGACCTTGTCGAGCGTGAAGAGCGCCACGCCCCAGTCGGTCGACGCCACCCAGCCGCCCGCGACGATCGCGAGGATGAGCAGCGCGACGCCGATCAGCGACACCTCAGCCACCCTGCCAGGTCGCCAGAACCGCAGGTAGACACCCATGAACAGGGCGATCGGGATGGTGCAGCCCACGGAGAAGACGCCCCAGGGGGACTCGGCGAGCGCGTTGACCACCACGAGGGCGAGCACCGCGATGAGGATGATCATGATGACGAAGACGCCGATCAGGCCTGCGACGCCGCCCACGGTGCCGATCTCGTCGCGGATCATCTGTCCGAGGGACCGTCCCCGGCGACGGGTCGAGAGCCACAGGACGAGGTAGTCCTGTACGCAGCCGGCGAGCACGCCGCCGATGATGATCCACAGGGTCCCGGGGAGGTAGCCCATCTGGGCCGCGAGCACGGGCCCCACGAGCGGCCCCGCACCGGCGATCGCGGCGAAGTGGTGCCCGAAGAGCACCCGCCGGTCGGTAGGCGCGAAGTCGCGCCCGTTCTCGTGCTGCTCGGCGGGTGTGGCGCGGGAGTCGTCCGGGCGCACCACCTTGTACTCGATGAGGCGCGCGTAGAAGCGGTACGCGATGACGTAGGTGCCCACGGCCGCGAGCACGAAGTAGGCGGCGTTGACGTCCTCGCCGCGCAGGATCGCGACGAGCGCCCAGGCGATCGCGGCGACCAGCCCGATGACCGCGAACACGATCTTCTTGCCGGGGGTCATGGGCCGTCGGTCGACGATCGCGACCGGGGGCAGACCGGGGTCGGTCCGGACCTTGTCAACAAGCTCGGGTGAGCGCACTGCGGCCTCCTTGCCGGGTGGACCACTGGGTGAATTGTTCCGTCCACACCCTAGGTCGGGGCCACGTCCCGGTAAAGCGCTGACCACGCCAGGGTGGTCGCCTTCCGGGAAGGCGACCACCCGGCGTGGGGCACCTAGGGGCGGGTCAGCGCACCGACGCCGTCAGCGTGAACCCGCTCCAGAGCTCGGGCGTCGTGCGACGGCCCTCCACGACGAGCTCCCACACGCCCGGGACGACCGGCTTGTTCGGCAGCCCGTAGGTGCGCGCGAACGGGTCGCAGACCGTCGCGTCGGAGTAGCTCGTGTAGCAGTCGAGCGTGCCCTGCGTCGCGGACTCCGCCGAGACTCCGGTGGGCGAGAAGGCCCACCAGCGCACCTGGTCGCCCTCGGCGACCCCGCTCAGCGCCACGTCGAGGTACGTCGCCCCCTCGGGGACCACGACCGTGTAGTGGGTGGTGCCGTTGCGGCTCACCGTGCCCGAGACCACGTACGGCTCGGCCAGGTCCGCCCCGGCCTCGACCGCGAGCATCGTGTGGTTGTCGACGGCCGGGGTCTTCGGGTCGTCGATGGTCAGCACGGCCGACGAGACGCCGACGGGCACCGCGGTGGCGTCCACCTCGATCGTCGTCGGCACTCCCTTGGCGAGGAACACCAGGCGCGGCGCGGAGAACACGTCGTCGCCCGCGAGTCGGACCTGGACCGGCGTCCTGCCCTCGTCGCCGCCCGTGCGGGTCACGGTCAGCTCGTAGGTGCGGGACTCGCCCGGGGCGAGGCCACCGGCCGACGGCGCGCACGAGGAGAACACGCCCGGGCCGCGGAACGGCACGAGGAGCTGCCCCGCGAGCGGCGTGCACACGTCGGTCTCGATGATGATCCCCGAGGTGCCGAGGCCCTTCGAGGAGATGTACTCCCACGCCATGGGCACGTCGAACAGGCCGCGGCCCTGGGCCACGGCGTCCACGCCCTTGATCGGGGCGGCGGACGAGTAGATCGCGGTGCGCAGCTCGGCGGCCGAGAGCTCGGTGCCGTTCGCGCGGGCCGCGCCCACGAGGAGCGCCGCGGCGCCCGCTGCCTGCGGTGCCGCCATCGACGTGCCGTTCAGCAGCGAGTACCCGGCGGGCAGCGAGTAGCCGATCGCGGACGTCGGGAGGTACGCCGGGTACGACGCGATCGCGCCGCCGGGGGCGACGATGTCGGGTAGTTCAGGTTCGCGAGCGTGTAGTTGATGACGCCCGCGAGACGCACGGTGTCGACCTGGACGGTGTACGGGATCGCCTCGGACACCGCGGTCGCCGGGTCGTCCTCGGTCCGGTGGCCGACGTCGCCCGAGACGTCGAACTCCTGCATTCCCGGCGCGTCGGTGAAGTCGAGGTCGTGGTCCGTGTCGACCCAGACCGTCTCGGTGACCGGGTCGATCAGGGTCGCGAGAGGGGTCTCGGAGCCGTCCGGCAGGGTCTGCAGCTTGCGACCGAACTTGAAGCCCGACCCGGAGTCGTCCGGCAGCGTGTAGACCTCGGTGTGCCGCTGCCCCTGGTAGGTGAAGCTGTACGAGTGGGTCTCGCGCCCCGTCGGGACGTTGTTCGTGGTGAGCTGCCACGTGCCGTCCAGGATGAGCGACAGGAAGTCGGTCGGGTCCACGGCCACGCTCGAGCCGACGAGCTTGGGCTCCCCGGTCGACGTCGTCGCCAGCGCCGGGTGTGTCGGGTCCACGCCGGAGTCGAGGATGCCGATCGTGGTGCCGCGGCCGTCGTACGCCGGGTGCTCGGCCTTGAACCGGGTGGACCCCGTGTCCTGCGTCGGCAGGTACGGGTTCGCGTCCGGCGTCGTCGCGCCCGGAGCCGGAGCCGGCACGGGGGCCGCCGCGGCGGCGGCCGCCGCGATGCTCTCCGGCGACACGGAGACGTCCTCGAGCGCGAGGATCTCCTCCGCGTCGACGGCCAGGACGGCGTCGAGGGCGAGCACGTCCTCGACCGCCGTGAACGGCACGCTCGCCTTGACGTAGCCCAGGGCGTCGTCGGTCCTCGTGACGAACGCGCCGAGCGCCTCGATCTGGGCCGCTGCCTCCGCGGTGCGGCCCGGGTCGGTCGCGATCACGACGGTGTGCGCGGCCGGCATCACGATGTCCGTGTCGGGAAGGGTCTCGAGCGAGCGGGTGCGCGCCTGGCGCTGGTACTCGCGCTGGGCCTGGGCGATGACGGCCCGGTCGTGCGCCCCGAGCTTGTCGGTGCCCGACGACGCCGTGGTCGCCTCGACGTCGGCCGTCGCCGGCAGTCCGGGGAGAAGGAGGGCGCCGACCGTCACGACGGCGGCGCAGGCCGCCGACGCGGCCTTGCGGACGGGTGGTTGCACGTTGAACCTCACAGGTGTCTGTCCTGCCGCGCTCCACGGCAGTGTGGTGTCGCACACCGTGGCACCGCCGTGTAACGAGCGATAGCACGACGACCCCCTCCGGGGTGGCGGAAATCCGTCATCACACATGCTCGCCACCATGTGGGAGGGTGCTCCCGTGACCGACGCGACGACGCTCCGCCATCCGGCAGTGCCCGCCCTGCGCCTGACCGCCGCCGTGCTCGTCTCGGCGTCGGCGGTGCTCCTCTTCGCGGTGCACGTGCGCCCGGTCGCCTACGTGCCGCTGGTGGCCGGGATCCTGCTGGGCCTGGTGGTGGACCGAGCGCTCGGGCGGGACCTGGCGCTGATCGGCGTGGGTCTGGGGATCATCTCCACGATCTCCCTGGAGGCGGACCTCTCCGACGAGGGCATCCGCCGGTTCGCCGTGGTGCTCATCGCGTCCGTGGTGGTCCCCTGGGCCCTGTCCCGGTACGTGTTCCACCAGGACACGATCCAGTTCCCGCTGATCACGGGTCGTCGGTGGGGCCGCGGGCAGTGGACCTACCTGCTGATCGTGGTGGCGGTGGGCTACCTGATCCTGCCGTTCTACTTCCTCGGCTCGGGCGCCTACCTGAACTGGCCGGACCTCGACGGCTCGCAGGACATCTGGCGGCTGCTGGTCGGCGTCAACGCCGTCGGGATCTGGGACGAGCTGTTCTTCGTCTGCGTCGCCTTCGCGCTCTTCCGCAAGCACTTCGGTCTGTGGACGGCGAACTTCCTCCAGGCGGCGATCTTCGTGTCGTTCTTGTGGGAGCTCGGCTACCGCGAGTGGGGACCGCTCCTCACGATCCCCTTCGCGCTGGTCCAGGGCTGGATCTTCGCGAAGTTCAAGGACCTGGCGTACGTCGTGACGGTTCACCTGCTGTTCGACGTCGTCGTGTTCATGGTGCTGGTGCACGGGCACCACCCGCACCTCTTCGACATCTTCGTCACCGCGCCGAGGTAGCGGCTACGGGTTCGTCTTGGCGAACATCTTGGGCCCGAGCAGCTCACGCAGCGTCTCCAGCTGCGCCTCGGTCTCGGTCTTCTCGGCCTCGGCCAGCGCGACCAGCTCGTCGTCCTCGCCCGCGTAGATCTCGTCCCCCGCCAGGGTCACCGCCCCGTCGTGGTGCCGGATCAGCCCATCGAGCAGGTGCAGCTCGAACAGCGTGCCCTCCAGCCCGGCGATGACCTCGACCTGCTCGGGCGTCAGCATGCCGTGCGGCGGGGCGTTCGCCCCGTGCTCGTGCCCGCCCTCGCCGGCCGCGCGGGGTCCGGAGCCATCCTCGGGCGCCTCTTCGGCGGCGAGCGCGAGGGCCGACGACGCGGCGTCGGGCACCGGGATGCCGCGCTCCCGCATCCAGGCGCCCAGCTCCTCGATCCGGGCCGACGACACCTCGGTGATCTCGTCGGCCGTCGCCAGGATCTCGCCGTCCTCGGTGCGGCCGGGGGCCAGGGAGGCGAGCTCGATGGCCTGCGCATGGTGCACCAGCATGACGTCTGCGTAGATGGCGTCCGACTCCGAGTAGCCCGCTGCCTCCTGGCGAGCCGGGACGCTCACGCCGAGCCAGAGGTAGAGCCCGGCGTTCAGCGCCACGCCGAGGGCGAGGACGATCAGGACGGCCTTGAGCCGGCGCCGCCAGAGCGGTGCGGGCGGCGGCTCGGGCTGCGGCTCCGGCTGCGGCTCGGGCGCCTCGACGTCCAGGTCCGGGTGAGTGGTCACGTGCGGAAGCGTCGCACAACGGTCAAGCCGAGGGAAGACACCGGGCAAGAAGTACGGGAAACCCCGTGCCCGGCGCCGTCCCTCGGCTCGTCGGTCCGCAGGTCAGGAGTGGAACTTCTCCTGCAGCTGCGGGTTGAACTCGCGGTTCCACATGTTCGGCTTCTGCTTCGGCACGATCTCGTCGGAGATCTCGAGGACGTCGAAGCCCTTCTGGATGTCGTTCGAGAACACGTAGCCGTTGTAGTAGTACGCCGACCAGCTGCCGCCGAGGATCAGCCGCTCGGTGGACAGCGGGCCGCGGTCGAACCACGCCAGCTCGACCGGGTTCTCCGAGTCGGTGAAGTCGTACACCGAGATGCCGCCCTGGTACCAGGCCTGCACCATGATGTCGCGACCCTTGACCGGGATCAGCGAGCCGTTGTGGGCCACGCAGTTCTCGGTGTTCGTGTTGGTGCGCGGGATCTTGTAGTAGCTCTTGAACTCGAGCTGGCCGCCGGTGAGGTCGTAGATGCCGTTGGCCCCGCGCGTGGACCCGACGGTCGGGTTGCAGGTGGCACCGCCGCCTCCGCCCAGCTCGTCGGTGAAGACCACCTTGGTGGCGTCGTTGTTGAACGTCGCCGAGTGCCAGAACGCGAAGTTCGTGGTGTCGCGGACGGAGTCGATCACCACGGGGTTCTCCCGGTCGGAGATGTCCATGATGATGCCGTCGCCCATGCACGCGCCGGCGGCGATGTCCTTCTCCGGGTACGCGGTGATGTCGTGGCAGCCGCTCGTCGCGGACGTGTTGAAACCCTGCTCGTTGGGGCCGCCCGGGTGGCCGCCGTCCGGGAAGAGCACCGGGGTGGCGACGACCGACGCCGAGGCGGGGTCCTTCACCGGGATCTTCACGATCGAGATGAGGTCGTGCGGCGGCTGGCAGTCGGGCGCGGCGGCGCTCGGGCTGTACGAGGACACGTACGCGTAAAGCGTCTGGCCGTTGCGGGTCGGGGCCAGCGTGTGGGTGTGCGAGCCGCACGCGGTCTCGACGGCCGACACGTAGACCGGGTTGAGCGGGTCGGAGATGTCGAAGATCTTCAGGCCCTCCCACGAGTCCTTGATCGCGGCGCTCTGCGAGGTGCTTGCGCACGAGTCGTCGGACCGGGAGGAGTCCGTGGACAGGACCAGCAGGTCCTTGTAGACCGAGATGTCGTTCTGCGAGCCCGGGCACACGACCTGGACCGCCTGGACCGGCGCGGTGGGGTCGCTGATGTCGTAGACGGTGAACCCGCCGTAGTTGCCGGCGTAGGCGTAGTCGCCGGAGAAGGCGAGGTCGGAGCTGTACTGCCCCTCGGGGGCGAACGCCCCGTTCTTCGGAATGGTGGCGAGCAGCTCGATGTTCGCCGAGGCGACGTCGCCCGGCTGGTCGAGGAGCGGCAGGACCGCCGAGTCGTCGAGGGCTGCGATGGCCTCGGCGGCTGAGCCGTCCGAGCTGTCGCCGGGCTCGGCGAAGCCCGGGGCGGCGACGGCGAAGGACCCGACGAGCAGGGCAGCGGTCAGCGTCCCCCCGGCGACTCCGGATCTCATGGTTGAACGACGCACAGGCGTCACACCTCCTTGGTAGTGTCCGGCGAGTCTCGTCTGCGAGTTGCCTGAGGAAAAGAGCTTTAGGCGATATTTAACACAGTAGTGACATTCAATCCGGAAGGATGGATTCGTGCGCTCCCCTGTGGCCCGACGCCGGCGGCTCGTCCCGGCCCTGTCCCTCACTCTGCTGGGCACCGTCGCCCTGACCGGGGCGTGCACCGCCCAGGGTGACGTGACCTCGGAGCCGAGCTCCGTCGTCGTGCAGCCGGGGAGACCCGGCGAGGCCGCCAGGACCGTGGCGCCCGAGGACTTCGACGGTGTGGACGACCCGTACAGCGAGTGGAACGACGCGGACGTCGACTTCGTGACGGTCATGATCGACCACCACGCGCAGGCCCTGGAGATGGCGGCGCTGGCGCCCGACCGGGCGGCGTCGGAGCAGGTGCGGACGTTCGCCGAGCGCATCGAGGGCGCCCAGGCGGGCGAGATCCACGCTCTTGCCGCCTGGCTCGAGGCCCGCGGCCTGCCCGTCCCCGTCTCCGCGGAGGTGGCCGACGGGACCGGGCCGCGGACGCCGTCGGACGGGCACGGCCACGCGGAGATGCCCGGCGCGGTGTCCCCGGAGGAGCTGGACGACCTGGCCGCGGCGACCGGCGCCGCGTTCGACCGGGCGTTCCTCGAGCTGATGATCCGCCACCACCGCGGGGCCGTCGAGATGGCGCACACGGTGATCGCCGAAGGGGCCGACCTCTACGCCGGGGAGATGGCGGACGAGACCGCGGCGGGGCAGGCGGCGGAGATCGCCCGCATGGAGGACCTCCTCGCGGGGATGTGAGGGCGCCGCCGGCCGAGCACGGACGTCACGCCGAGACAGTGCCTTCGTCCGACGAAGGCACTGTCTCGGCGGGTGCGGGTGGTGCTGGGAAGCTCAGGCCCGGCGGCGGAGCGCGAGGCCCAGACCGGCCGCCAGCAGGCCGATGACGGCGAGCGCGCCGCCCGCCGGCGGCACGACCCCCGCCGCGCCGGTCCCGGCCGAGGCCCTCAGGGTGCCCGTCCCGTCGACGAGCGTGCCCGTCCCCGCAGCCAGCGTGACCGCGCCCTCGGCGAGGTCGCCGCTCCCGTCGGCGAGGTCGCCGGCGCCGTCGGCCAGGTCGCCCGCTCCGGCCGACAGCTTCTGCGCGCCGGCGTCGAGCGTCACGACACCCTCCGCCAGGGTGCCGGTCCCCTCGGCGAGCGTGCTCAGCCCGGTGCTGAGCTGGAGAGCGCCCGCCTCGGCCTCGCCGAGCTTCACGGCGAGGGTGTCCGCTCCGTCGGCCAGCTGCTGCGACCTGCCCACCTTGGGGACGACCCGGTCGCGGATCTCGACGGCCCCGGCGTCTACCTGGCCTAGTCCGCCCTGCAGGGTGACCAGACCACCGGCGACCTGCTGGGCACCGGCCTGCAGCCGCGGCGCGCCGGCCGCCAGCTCGGCGGCCCCCGCGTCGAGCTGGGCCGAGCCGTTCTTGAGGCGAACCGCCCCGGCGCGCGCCTCAGCGGCCCCTGCCCGAGCCTCGGCCGAGCCGACGACGAGCTTGTCCAGGCCGACGGCAAACGTGTCGGCCCCGGCCGCGAGGCCGTGCGCACTCGTACGCAGCGTGGCCGCACCGACGACGAGGCCCTGCTTCTCGTCACGGATCCCGGCGAGCAGGCCGTTCGCTCCTGCCTGAACGCGCGTCGCCCCGGCCGCCGTCACTGCGGCGGCCTGCGCGAGGTTCGCGGCCTGGTCCGCGAGCGTCTGGAGCTGGACCTTCAGCTCGCCGTCCGGCGTGGCCGCGGCGAGCTCCGAGAGGTTCGCGGCCAGTGCAGCGTTGCCGTCGGCCACGCCGGCCGTTCCCGGGGCGACCTGGTTCGCGCCCGCAGCGACGAGCGCGAGGCCCTCATCAACCACATCCACCCCGGCCACGATCTTGTCCGCGCCTTCGGCGACGCCGTGCGCACCGGCCGCGAGCTCGCCGGCCTTCGCGTCGGCGTTCGCGGCCCCCTCGGCGACGGCAGCCGTCCCGGCCGCCAGGCGGTCGAGCCCGCCGGCGAGCTGCACCGCTCCTGCGGCGAGGGCGTCCGCTCCCGCGGCGAGCTCCGGCCCCTTGGCCGCGAGGCGGTCCACCCCGCCCTGGAGCTCTACCGCGCCGCCGTAGAGCTGGCCTGCTCCGGCGACGAGCGTCTCCGTCCCGTCAGCGAGGCGGGTCGACCCGTCGGCGAGGTCGCGGACGTCGGCGGCTGTCTCGGCGGTGCCGTCGGCGATCTTGAGGGCGCCTGCCCGGAGCTGTGCGGTGCCGTCCGCGAGCTGCTGGGAGCCGGCGAGCGCCGTCTGGGCGCCCCCGTCGAGCTCCCAGGCTCCTGTGCTGAGCTTCGCCGTCCCTGCGGTGAGGTCACCGGCTCCCTCGGCCAGCGTGCCGGCGCCGTCGGCGAGCCGGCCGGCGCCGTCGGACACCTCGTCGGCGCCGTCGGCGACCTTGGCCGCCCCCGCGTCGAGGTCGCCCGCCCCGGAGTCGAGCCGGGCGGCCCCGGAGGCGAGCTGCCCGTTGTAGATCAGGAGAAAGCCCACGAGCACGACCATGGCGAGGGTCAGGAGCGCGAGCCCGGCGATGCTCAGGGCGGTCGCCGCGGGTCTCGGGCGGTATGTGGCTGCGTTGGCGTGGTACGCCATCTTTCCGTCCTCTCGTCGCGGCGCCATCGCCGCGGTGCAGGTACGTCCGGCGCGAGGAGGCGCCGGAGCCCGCCGACTCTGGCGGGACTCCTGATACCCGGGGTACCGGGAATCTCTGAGGACCGAACGTACTCACCACGCCCCGGGAAGGGAACGGCTCCAGGGCCTCTTATTGATCACATTTCAGTAATGCGCCGGAGTTCACCCGGTAGTTGCGACCACGCGGGCCGGGAGCGACCGTGGAAGCACCTGCCCTCACGGAAGGAGACCACGATGCCGCGACGTTCACCGGGACCGAGCGTGAAGGACCCCGAGCTCTACGAAGAGCTCCGCGAGGAGGGAAACAGCAAGGAGAAGTCCGCACGGATCGCGAACGCGGCCGCAGCACGAGGCCGCAGCAGCGTCGGGAAGAAGGGCGGCAAGTCGCCGGCCTACGAGGACTGGAGCGTGGCCGACCTCCGCAAGAAGGCCGCCGAGGTGGGCGTGGAGGGCCGTTCGCGCATGAAGAAGGACGACCTCGTCGACGCGCTCCGGAACCACTGACGCGGCCCGCCGGGCTGTGTGGATTGTGTGAAGCAGGGGGCAGGGGCCTGAGCGGACCTGGCAGGAACCGCGCAGACGGCCCTCTTCTTCGCCGCCAGGATGCCTCTCCCACAGACGGACCCCCTATTGTTTCGGATGGTCCGCTGTACCTTGAGCGCGCTCTTCGAGCCGTCGCCTCGGCTGCGGACCCGAAGAGACCGACGAAGAGGAGAAGCAGGACGTGGCGAACTGGAGCATTCCTCCGCAGGTCCCGCGCCGGCGTCAGAGGTTCTGGAATTACCCCCGCCCCTACCGGCGGGGATGGCGCGCGTGGGTACCCTCCTGGCGAATCGTCGTGGGCACCATCCTCACGGGGGTGTCGCTGGCCACCGGCGTGCTGTTCATGGGCTACACGAGCACGGTGATCCCCGAGCAGGGTGAGGACGTGGGTAACCAGACCACGACCGTCTATTACGCGGACAACTCCGTGATGGGCGAGTTCGCGGCGCTCGACCGCATCATCCTCACCAAGGAACAGCTTCCGAACTGGGACCTCATCACCAGCACGCTCGTCGCGTCCGAGGACCAGACGTTCTGGACGAACAGCGGCGTGGACCCGATGGGTATCGTGCGCGCCTTCCTCAACAACGTCACGGGCGGAGCGCAGCAGGGCGGGTCGACGCTCACGCAGCAGTACGTCGAGGCGTACTACGGCAGCGGTCCCACCTACAAGGACAAGGTCCGCGAGGTGATCCTGGCCTACAAGGTGACACAGGCGCAGGACAAGGAAGAGATCATCGAGCGGTACATCAACTCGATCTACTTCGGCCGCAAGGCGTACGGCATCCAGGCTGCCTCGCAGGCGTACTTCGGGATCGACGCGGCTGCCCTCAACTACAACCAGGTCGCTTTCCTCATCGGCATCATCCCGTCCCCCAACCAGTGGGACGGCAAGAACGACCCCGAGTTCAGCCGCGCCTGGGGGATCGAACGCTGGGAACGCTCGATCCGGTTCATGGCCGAGCAGGGCGTCATCACGCCGGAGGAGAAGGCCGCGGCGGTCTTCCCCGAGCCGCAGCCCCTCCAGAATGCCAACAGCAAGTCCGGCTACACCGGTTACCTGCTGGACATGGTCGAGGCGGAGCTCGCGTCCAGGGCACAGGTCTCGCAGGACAAGCTGATGACCAACGGGTACAAGGTCTACACCACGATCGACAAGCGCCTCATGGACGCGGCGATGGCGACGATGGCCCTGCCTGCCGACGCGAACCCCCTCACCCGCGCGTCCCTGACGTCGATCGACCCGGCCACAGGGGCGATCAGGTCGATCTACGGCGGCCCGGACTACCTGTCTCATCCCACCAACGCCGCGACGGTCACGCTCGCGCAGGGTGGCTCCACGTTCAAGCCGTTCACCCTCATCGGCGGTCTCGAGGAGGGCATCTCGATCCGCAAGCAGTACGACGGCAACGACGACATCGTGATCAAGGGCTACAACAACGGACCGGGAGACCCCGACCGGGCGGTCACGAACTTCGCGGACGCGGACTACGGGCAGGTCGACCTCATCAAGGCGACGCAGGACTCGATCAACACCGCCTACGTGGCGCTCAACGTCGAGATCGGGGCAGAGAAGACCGCCGAGGTGGGCTACCGTCTCGGCATCCCGGAGGAGACGTGCATCGCCGGCACGTGCGCGGAGACGATCCAGCCGGTCCTCTCCAACGTGCTGGGCTCGGCGGCGGTACGCAACATCGACCTCACCCACGCCTACGCGACGATCGCCGCGAGCGGCGTGGAGCGCGACCCGTACATCATCCAGAAGGTGACCGACCTCCGCGACACTCCCGTGTACGACGTCACGGTGGAGAACAACCCTGTGGTGAACCCCGAGATCGCCAACGCCACGACCTACGCCATGACCCAGGTCGTGGAGAAGGGCTCGGGCAAGCCGGCGCGCGACCTCGGCCGGCCCGCGGCCGGCAAGACCGGTACCGCGAGCGAGAACAAGTCGGCCTGGTTCGCCGGCTACACGCCCCAGCTCGTGACGGTCGTGGGTCTGTCCCAGTACAACCCGGACAACCCCGAGGAGAAGAACGAGGACATCACCCCGTTCGGCAAGTGGGCCGGCAAGGCGATCACCGGTGGTACGTGGCCGGTGGAGGCGTGGACCGCCTACATGAAGATCGCCATGGAGGGCCAGGAGATCAAGGAGTTCCCGGAGTACAAGCTCCCCAAGCCCTCCGCCTCCCCGAGCCCGACGCCCTCGCCGACCCCGACGCAGGAAGGGGTCCAAGTCCCGGGCGACCTCGTGGGCAAGCCGATCGAGGAGGTCCGTGAGCGCCTCCAGCAGCTGGGCCTGCGCGCGCAGGAGCGACTCCAGGAGTCGAACGAGCCCAAGGGCACCGTGATCCAGGTCGACAACGCCGGCCAGATGGTGGGCCCGGGTGCGAACATCCCGGTGACGGTCTCCAGCGGCCCGGCCACCCAGAACAAGGTCCGGGTCCCGAACGTGGTGGGGATGACCCAGCGGGACGCCACCAACAGGCTCACGAGCCGCGAGTACCAGCTGACGCCGGCCTTCTCGACCGTGCCGAGCTCCGAGGCGGACAAGGGCAAGGTCATGTCCATGCAACCGGGCGCCGACA
This sequence comes from Antribacter sp. NEAU-D49, assembly GCF_057158775.1. Classification (NCBI taxonomy): domain Bacteria; kingdom Bacillati; phylum Actinomycetota; class Actinomycetes; order Micrococcales; family Promicromonosporaceae; genus Antribacter; species Antribacter sp. NEAU-D49. Next base: position 55,075 of record NZ_JBXTSN010000024.1, read on the forward strand.
CCGAGGTGGACCGGAACAGCATCGTGACGCTGGTGGTCGGTGCCGGACCAGGCGAGGAGCCGCAACCGTCTCCGAGCCCGACCGTCTCCCTGCCGGGTGGCGGGAACGGCGGCGGCAACGGCGGCGGCGGAATCCTCCCGTAGCAGGCCGCCCGCAGTACCCAGGAGCCCGGTTCACCTTCGTGAACCGGGCTCCTCTCGTTCATCCCGCGTTCACTCCGCGTTGCGTCCTGTTCATGCCCGTCCTATCCTCACGATGTATCGACTCGATAGGTCATTCCCGCAGAGTTCGCGCGATGGCCCCGGGCACCGAGGGGAAGGAGTCGTCGTGCGCAGCAGGTCGGACGTGCTCGAGACCGCCATCCTCGGGCTGCTCAGCGAGGCGCCGCTCCACGGCTACGAGCTGCGCAAGCGGCTCAACCTCCTCCTCGGCTCGTTCCGCGCGTTCTCCTACGGCAGCCTCTACCCGGCCCTCAAGAGCCTGGTGACGCGCCGCCTCATCGTCACGACGGAGGGCGAGAGCCCGGCGTCGGGCAGGACGACGCCGCCACCCCCGCCCCTGGCCGGCCGGCGCGGCCGGATCGTGTACGAGCTGACCGCCGAGGGCAAGGAGCACCTCCAGACCGTCCTGGCCACCTCCGGCCCCGCGGCCTGGGAGGACGAGAACTTCGACGTCCGGTTCGCGCTCTTCGCGCAGACCGACGCCGAGACCCGCCTCCGCATCCTGGAGGGCCGGCGCACCCGGCTCACGGAGCGGCTGGAAGCGGTCAAGGAGTCCGCGACGCGCACGCGTGCGCGTCTCGACGAGTACACGCTCGAGCTGCAGCGCTACGGACTCGAGAAGGTCGAGCGCGAGGTGCGCTGGCTCGACAGCCTCATCACCACCGAGCGGGGACGCGTCGGAGCACGCGCCCGCGCACGGGCCAGCAGCACCACACCCACGTCCGGGCCGTCACGCACGGCCGGCGGGGACCACGAAACACACCCCGCCGAGGGTGCTCCTCACCCCGGCACGAACGAGAAGGAGCGAGGATGACCTCCATCCGCGTCGCCATCGTCGGCGTAGGCAACTGCGCGTCGTCCCTGGTGCAGGGCGTGCACTACTACCGTGACGCCGACCCCGCCGGTACCGTCCCGGGCCTCATGCACGTGCAGTTCGGCGACTACCACGTGTCGAGCCTGGAGTTCGTCGCGGCGTTCGACGTCGACGCGAAGAAGGTCGGCTTCGACCTCTCCGACGCGATCAACGCGTCCGAGAACAACACCATCAAGATCGCGGACGTGCCGCCGCTCGGCGTGACCGTCCAGCGCGGCGTCACCCACGACGGCCTGGGCAAGTACTACCGCGAGACCATCGAGGAGTCCGACGCGGAGCCGGTCGACATCGTCGCCGCCCTCCGCGAGGCTCGTGCGGACGTGCTCGTCTGCTACCTGCCCGTGGGTTCCGAGGTCGCCGCGAAGTTCTACGCGCAGTGCGCCATCGACGCCGGCGTGGCGTTCGTCAACGCCCTGCCGGTCTTCATCGCGTCAGACCCCGAGTGGGCCAAGAAGTTCGAGGACGCCGGCGTGCCGATCGTCGGCGACGACATCAAGTCCCAGGTGGGCGCCACGATCACGCACCGCGTGCTGGCCAAGCTCTTCGAGGACCGCGGCGTGGTGCTGGACCGCACCTACCAGCTCAACGTCGGCGGCAACATGGACTTCAAGAACATGCTGGAGCGGGACCGCCTCGAGTCGAAGAAGATCTCCAAGACGCAGGCTGTCACGTCGAACCTCGAGCACGACCTGGGCGCGCGCAACGTGCACATCGGGCCGTCCGACTACGTCGCCTGGCTGGACGACCGCAAGTGGGCCTACGTGCGCCTCGAGGGCCGCGCGTTCGGCGAGGTGCCGCTGAACCTGGAGTACAAGCTCGAGGTGTGGGACTCGCCCAACTCGGCCGGCATCATCATCGACGCCGTGCGTGCCGCGAAGATCGCGAAGGACCGCGGCGCGGGCGGCCCCATCCTGTCCGCGTCGACATACTTCATGAAGTCGCCGCCCGTGCAGATGGAGGACACCGCCGGCCGCGCCCAGCTGGAGGCCTTCATCCGCGGGGACGTGGAGCGGTAGACCGTAGATCCTCCGGTAGACTGGTGGGGGGGGGGGGGGGGGGGGGGGGCGTTGTGTGCCCACCCCCCCCCACGCACGTAACCCTCCTGCCACGGAACGACCGTGGCCGCTGAGACCAGAGGAGGTGGGTTGTCAACATGCGTCAGTACGAACTGATGGTGATCCTTGACCCGGAGGTCGAGGAGCGCACCGTTGCCCCGTCGCTCGACAAGTACCTGTCGGTCATCACGACCGAGGGTGGCACCGTCGACAAGGTGGACATCTGGGGTCGTCGCCGCCTGGCGTTCGACATCGCGAAGAAGTCCGAGGGCATCTACGCCGTGGTCGACTTCACCGCCACCGCGGACACCGCGAAGGAGCTGGACCGTCAGCTCGGCCTCAACGAGGTCGTCCTGCGGACCAAGATCCTGCGCACCGGCGTCCGCTGAGCCGCGTGAGCTGAATCCGCGCCCCTGAGGCGCGCGTGTCGGTGGCTCGTGGTGGGATTCCCTCACAACCACGGACACAGCAAGCGTCGACGACGAGAATCGAGGAATTGGCATGGCTGGTGAGACCGTCATCACGGTGGTCGGGAACCTGACCGGAGACCCGGAGCTGCGCTTCACCCCTGCGGGTGCGGCGGTGGCCAACTTCACGGTGGCGTCGACGCCGCGCACCTTCGACCGCCAGAGCAACGAGTGGAAGGACGGGGAGACCCTGTTCATGCGCTGCTCGCTCTGGCGCGAGGCTGCCGAGAACGTCGCGGAGTCGCTGACCAAGGGCACGCGCGTCATCGTGCAGGGCCGTCTGGTGCAGCGCTCCTACGAGACCCGCGAGGGCGAGAAGCGCACTGTCGTCGAGCTGCAGGTGGACGAGATCGGTCCGTCCCTGCGCTATGCGTCGGCCAAGGTCACCCGGACCCAGCGTCAGGGTGGCGGCGGCTTCGGCGGAGGCGGCGGTGGCGGCAACTTCTCGGGCGGCGGCAACGCCGGCGGGAACGCCGGCGGCGGCTTCGGTGGAGGATTCAGCTCGTCCGGTGGCGGGCAGAGCAACGACGACCCGTGGGCCACGGCTGGCCCCGCGTCGTCAGGCGGGTCGTTCTCGGACGAACCGCCGTTCTGACCGGCACCTAACCCCAGATCAACATTTGAGTCCGCAGCCCGACGGCGCCCCGCGCCCCGGCGAGCGGACCGCCCTGAAGAAGGAGCAACACCATGGCAAAGCCTGTGGTGCGCAAGCCCAAGAAGAAGACCAACCCGCTCAAGTCCGCGAAGATCGCCTCGATCGACTACAAGGACACCGCACTGCTGCGCAAGTTCATCTCCGACCGCGGCAAGATCCGCGCCCGTCGCGTCACCGGCGTCTCCGTCCAGGAGCAGCGTCAGATCGCGAAGGCCGTGAAGAACGCCCGTGAGATGGCCCTGCTGCCGTACTCGTCGTCGGCTCGCTGACCAGGAAGGGATCGAGAATCATGGCAAAGCTGATCCTGACCCACGAGGTCACCGGTCTCGGTGAGCCCGGCGACGTGGTCGAGGTCAAGGACGGGTACGCCCGTAACTACCTCATTCCGCGCAGCCTGGCCACCCCGTGGTCCAAGGGCGCCGAGTCCCAGCAGACCGCGATCCGCAAGGCCCGCAAGGCCCGCGAGATCGCCACGCTGGACGAGGCCAAGGCCACTGCCGACGCGCTCGCCGCGAAGCCGGTGGTCGTGAAGGCGAAGGCCGGCGAGTCCGGCCGTCTGTTCGGCCAGGTGACGACCGGTGACATCGCCGGCGCTGTCGCCGAGGCCGGCGGCCCGTCCGTCGACAAGCGCAAGATCGAGATCGGTCAGTCCATCAAGACGACCGGCGACTACAAGGTGTCCATCCGCCTGCACCCCGAGGTGTCGGCGAAGATCGCGGTGAAGGTCGTCGCTCTCTGACCTCGGTCAGCTGAGCAGCGCCCGCGCGGTCGGGTAGCACCACGAGCGAAGGCCCGGCCCTGCAAAGGTCCGGGCCTTCGTCGCGCCCCGGCCCTCAGGACCGGTGCAGCGCCTCCGCGCGCTCCTTGATCCCGGCAGACATGCCGGCGAACCCCGTCCTCAGCTGCTCGCCCAGGCGCGACACCACCAGACCCCGCGCCCAGCCGCCCAGCTCGAAGTGCGACGTGTAGCGGGTGGCCCCGTCGCCATTCGTTGTGATCGTGTGGGACCGCGTGCTGTGCAGGGCACCGAGGGGCGCGGGCTTCATGCCGTAGCTCAGCTCACTGCCCGGTGTGTGAGTCCGGACCACCTCGACCTGCCGTCGCGGCTCACCGAGCTGGACGACCATCACGATGGGCTCGCCCGGGACGAGGGTGCTCGTGCACTCGGTGACGAAGGGGTTCCACTCCCCGTAGCGGGGCAGGTCCGTGACGACCTGCCACACCAGGCCGGCGGGAGCGTCGATCTCTACGACGTGGTCGATGACGAAGTTCATGAGAGCAACGTAGGGCACACCGGACAACACCGTCCGTTCGGCCCCGAACTGGGCATCCGCCGTGATCTGGACGCAACAGGACAGTTCTAGGGTGTGGCGATGCAGCGTACGAAGCCACGATCGTCCACGTCCCTCGCCGCGGTGTCACTGACGCTGCTGATCACGACCTCTGTCCTGGGGGCCGAGCCGGCGACGGCCACCTCCGCCCCCGAGGAGGCCGCGCCGTCGTCGCCGGTCGACGGGACCTCCGGGCTCGAGCCCGCGCCCGTCGTCGAGGTGGCGACCGGCTGGGAGCGTGACGAGCTGGAGGACGCCGTCCTCGTCGTCAAGGCGTACAACCTGACCGGGCAGCCGGTCGTCGTCGAGCTCGACACCCCGTACGGACCGTCCAAGGAGCCTGTGACGCTGCAGGCCGGCGAGGCGCAGGAGCTGCGCATCCTGACCGGCCGCCCGAGCGTCACCACGGGAACACTGACCGTCCTCGCCACCCCGGTCCTGTCCGGCACGCCCCGGGCCACCACCGTGGCGTACGACAGCTTCGTGGCGACGCTGCCACCCGGCGGCACGGCGACCGCGACGAGCCTGGTGTCGCCCACGGACTGGCTGGTCCACCTCGGCGCCGGCTACACCAACCCGGGCCCGCATCCCGTACGCGCCCGGCTGGTGACCGACTACGGCACCAGCGCGGAGGCCGACGTCGCCGTGGGCGCCACCGTGGCGTTCGACGTGCCCACCGGCCTCACCTCGGTACCGTCCGGCTCGGCCCAGGTGATCGCGACCAAGACGCGTGAGGGCGAGGACTTCACCTCCACGTTCCCGCTGGCGATGCCGGCGGCGGTGAACGCGCCGCCCGTGCTGCGGATCGCGGCCCCGGCGCTCTCGGCGCAGGTGGTGGGCAGGTTCACGGTGTCGGGCACGGTGTCCGACGACTACGGCCTCCACCGCCCCGAGGTGGCCGTGCGGCTCCGCCCGCGGCTGGCGGACGGGACGTGGGGCACCGCAGTCCAGACGGTGCGGGCCCCGGTGGTCGACGGCGCCTGGGCCGCCACCCTCGACGGTCTGGCTCTGCCCGCAGGCACGTACCGGGTGGTGGCCGTCGCGACCGACAACGCCGGGCAGCGCAGTACCAGCCGCGTGGACCTGACGCTGCTGGAGGCACCGAAGACCGCCCCGGCGGTCGCGAGGCTGTCGGACGACAGCTCGTACGACGGCATCCGGGGCGGCGCCTACGCCCTCACGGCGAACCTCTGGTGGGGCCAGAACGCGACGACGTTCCGGCTCTACGAGAACGGCGCGCTCGTCGCCACCCGCGACCTCGTCGACGTCTCGCCCGCCGCACAGTCGGTCACCGTCCCGCTGACGGGCCGGCCGAACGGCACGTACGTGTACACCTGCGAGCTCGAGAACGCGCGGGGCGTCACGCCCTGCGCCCCGCACACCGTCACCGTGACGGAGGCCGCGCCCGCACAGCCCCGGCTCTCCCACGACAACGGCGACAGGGACGGCGCGTACACCGTGAGCGCCGACCTCTGGTGGGGCACCAACGCCACGTCCTGGACGCTGTTCGAGGACGGCGTGGAGGTCGCCACGGGCGATCTTGTCGCCGCGACACCGGGCAGCCAGCACGTGGACGTCCCCCTCACCGGCCGGGCGCGCGGCGAGCACGTCTACACGGTGGTCTTCGCCAACGAGCTGGGCGCCACCCGCAGCAAGGAGCTCCGGGTCACGGTGCGCTGAGCCGGCCCGACGCGTGCGCTGAACCCGGCCACAGACCGGCGGCCCGGTCACCTCGCGAGGTGACCGGGCCGCGTGCGTCAGGTGTGCGTGACCGCTACGGGAGCGGGGACAGGTTGTAGTTGTAGACGGTCGTCTGACCGGCCACGATCTGGGCCCGTCCGGTCTTCGGGACGAAGCCCTCGGCCGACACGGTCACCTGGAGCGGCGCGTTCGACTTCTGCATCCAGTACGAGTACGTACCGTCCGCGTCCGTCAGCAGCGTCACGTCGTACGAGACCCCGTCCAGGTGGACGACGGCGCCGTCGAGCGGCGTCCCGTCACCGGAGACGGTGCCCGTGATCTTGCCCCACCCGGCCGGCGCCTTGACGGTCATCGTGGCGGTGACCGGGGCGACGGTGTACGGGGTGGTGTTGCCGACGCTGATGTTCGCCGTGTAGGTACCCGGCTGGTCGACGGCGGCGGTCATCGTGGCGATGGCGACGACGCTCTGGCCCGGGGCCAGCGTGAACGTCGGAGGCTGGATGTCCAGCCACTCGACGCCCGAGCCGCCACCGGCCTCGTCACCCGTCACGTTGATGACGTAGTGCACGCCGGGGAAGCCCTCGCCCTCGACCGGGGCCGGCTCCGCCATGCTGCACGTCTCGGACGCGATGTACGACGGCGCGGTCTCGCCGTCGTCGTTGGAGCCGATGTAGAACGAGCCACCCACCTCCTGGGCGATCTCGACCACGAGGGTGCCGCCGGCGGCGACGGTACCCGTGACCGGGACCTCCACCATCGTCAGCTCCTGCGCGGGCAGGTTGACCGTGGTGGTGCCGATCGGGGTGAGGTTCGCGTACACGAAGTCACCCGTCAGCGTGTAGAGGTTGACGTCGACGTCCTGCGCCTGACGGTTCATCTCCACGCCGAAGGACACGCTCGACACGTCGAACGCCCCGTCGATGCCGAAGTCGCTCAGCGTGAACGTCCGCAGGTGCTGGGTGGGACCGCTCGGGCATGCGACCGAGTTGACCGCGAGGATCTCCTGGGACGCGGAGTGCGTGATCGTCGTGGCGTTCGGGTCCACCGAGAGCTGCGGTGTCACCGAGGTCGCGGCGGCCGCGAGCCCCTTGCTCTCTGTGGAAGCCGTGGTGAACGCCGAACCACCGGCCGTGCCGGGGGTCTTCACGGCCGTGGCCGCCTTCTCCGCGCCCTGGATCACGCCGGTGGTGCCCGTCGCGCCCAGCATGCCGAAGTCGTCGCCACCCGCCGACAGGTTCACCTCGGCCGGCGCGGAGCCGGTGTTGGTGATCCGGATGTTGCGGGACACGGAGCCGCCCATGGCGAGGCTGGAGGTGATCGCCGTGGTGCTGACGGTCAGCTTGCCTGCCTTGAGCTGCGCGTTCGAGGTGAGGGCCGCGCCGTCCGTGACGTTGACCGTCTTGGTGACGGTCTCGAAGCCGTCCGCCTGGAAGACGAGCGTGTACCGGCCGATGACCAGGTCCGCGCTGTACGTGCCGTCGGCCCCGGCCGTGAGCACCTTGGCGGTGCCGTCGGCAGCGGTCACGGTGACCGTGGCCCCGGAGATCCCGGCCTTGGTGTTGTAGTCCTTGACGACGCCGGAGACCGTGCCCATGGGGGCGAGGTCGTACGTGAGCGACAGGCCGTCGGACAAGCCGGCGGTGTTGTACGAGAACTGGGACGCGATGGTGCCGTTCGCGTTCTCGATGCCCACGGTGGCCGAGCTGCCCTTGGCGGTGGCAGTCTCGGTGAGGTCGCCGTAGCCGTAGACGACCTTCCCGTCCTCGAACAGGGTGGCCGAGAAGTTCAGGCGGTCGGTCGACGGGCTGTACTTGCGGACGTTGCGCCACTCGAGCGTGAACGCCTGGACCCCGTCGATCGTGCTGGTCGCCGTGTAGACGCCCGACGACGAGTCGATGAGCAGGTCGTCCCAGAACGGGTAGAGCGCGGCGTTCGGGACCCCCGCGGCAGGGATCGCCACGTTGCTCAGCGACGTCGAGCTCGCCAGGAAGTTCAGGAAGCCGTTCGAGGACACGTACGCGGTGCTGTAGTCCGTGCCGTAGAACGGGAAGGCGAACGGCAGCGGCACCGAGGTGGCCACGTCGTCGCCGGTCAGGGTCAGCTTCGTGTCACCGGACACGTAGCCGCCGGTGCCGACGGCGCAGAAGTAGCCGCCGCCGTCGTACTTGAAGGAGATCTTGACCGGGACGGTCTCGTTCCCGTCCACGACGACCGTGGTGCTGGACGGCGCCGCGCACCCGCTGGCGGGCGTCGCGAGGGTGTAGGTGCCGGCGGGCACGTCGGCGAAGGAGAAGCCGCCGTTCGCGCCGGTCACGGCGCTCAGGCCACCGGGCGAGAGCGTCACGGTGGTGCCCGACACGGTCCCGCCGGTGAGGGCCTCCGACACGGTGCCGGAGACGGTGAAGCGGGGGGCCGCGGCGAGGTCGAAGTCGACCGTCGCCGTGCCGTCGGCCTCGACCGACGCCGAGACCGTCTCGGCCACGAACCCGAAGGCTGAGGCCGTCACGGAGTAGGTGCCGGACTCGACGCCGACGGAGAACGTGCCGTCAGCGGCGGTGGTGACCGTCCGGTCCGTCGCGCCGTCGAAGACGACCGACGCGCCGGCGACGGGGGCGCCGCCACCGGTCACGGTGCCGGAGAAGGTGCCGGCCGAGAGCGGCGCGAGCTCGAGGAGGCGGACCACGTCGAGCTTGCCCTCCCCGTACACGTTGTTGTTCCCGGCGGTACCACCGCAGGTGGTGTCGTCGGCGTCGACAGCCGACTCGGCGAGCAGGCGGCGCGTCTCGGTGACGTCACCGACGAGGGCCGGGGCGTAGCTCCACAGGAGGGCGACTGCTCCCGCCACGTGCGGCGCCGCCATCGACGTGCCCGACAGGTTGCCGTACTGCCCGTTGATGATCGACGAGCGCACGGACGCGCCCGGTGCCGCGATGTGCGGCTTGATCTGGCCGCCCTCGCCCTCGCCACGCGAGGAGAAGGACGCGATCGTGCCGCTCGACTGCAGCGCGCCCACCGAGTAGGACGAGATGTTCGCGCCGGGGGACGACGTCGTGTCGCACGTGGGTCCCTTGTTGCCCGCAGACCAGACGGCGAAGATGCCGGCCGCCTCCCAGGCCGCCGTGACGTCCATGTACCACTCGGGGTCGATGGAGCCCGCCGTCGACATGCCCCACGAGTTGTTCACCACGTGAGGACGCTTGGCCGGGTCAGGGTTGGCACCCGCGAGGTCGGTCGGCGCGGTGATCCACTGGCCGGCCTGGATCAGGTCGGCGTCGGAGCAGGTGTCGCAGCCGTTCGACTCGATCCACTCGGCGCCGGGAGCGACGCCGATCTGGTTGGAGCCGCCGTCGAACCCCAGCATGGTGCCCATCGTGTGGGTGCCGTGGCTGCTCGCCCCCGCGTAGTCGCAGGGGACGCCGCCGCAGCGACCGGAGGTGTCGAACCAGTTGTAGTCGTGCGTGAACGTACCGTCGCCGTCGTTGCCGCGGTACTGGTTCACGAGCGCAGGGTGGTCGTACTGGACACCGGAGTCGACGCTCGACACCACGATGCCCTCGCCCGTCACGCCCATCGCCCACGCCTCAGGGGCGCGGATGGCGTTGATCCCCCACTCCGGGGCGTCCAGGCCGATGGGGCCCGACGGCGCCGCCTCGACCGGCTCCGGGAGCTCCAGCGTCTGTGTCTCGTGGATCTGCTCGACCTCGGCGCTCCCGGCGAGCGCGGTGGCCAGCTCGAGCGAGCCGCCCTTCACGAGGATGCGGTTGCTGATCCAGAAGGCCTCGTACTCGGCCCCGGCCGCCTGGATGGCGGCGATGGTGCCTGCCTGCGAGGCCTCGGCCGTCTTGATCAGCGCGTCGTAGACGTACTGACCCCGGTCGGCCCAGCTGACGATCCCCTGCGCTCCCGTGAGGTCGGTGGTGTCCGCCATCTTGACCCAGAAGTCGGCGTTGCCGGCCTCGAGCTGGTCCTTGGCGGCTGTGGTGAACTTGTCCTCCGCGGCGACTGCCACGTCGGCTGTGGACACCGAGGTCGGTGACGGCGCGGCGAGCGCCGGTGCGACGCCGAGCGCTGAGGTCACGAGGAGCGACGCGAGCGCTGTGACAGCGACCGCCCCGCGCCTCGCCAGCATGGTGCGATGGTGCATGGAGCCTCCAGGTGCGAGCACACCCTCCGGTAGGCGGGCATGCATGCGACGACCCACGGTCGTGGGCCTCACCAACCGTCGCGTTAGTCGTCCGGAGCAACAAGGTTGGTCGCCGGTCAAGTTACGGACATTTACCGGTCAACTGGCAGACTCTTTGCGGTCACTTCACCGAGTAAGGCCACTTTCACGGCCCGGCCATACCGGACACAACCCCCATGCCGCAAGGTCTACGTCAAGAACTTCACCCCTAGTCTGCGCAAACCCGCCACCCAGGCAGGAATGCGCCAATTTCACCTCGTCACAGGCCGGTAACCAACAATTGACCTCGACGGTACGGTTTCGGGCAAGACTCTGTGCGGGACTCCGGATCCACGGGTCTCGAACACCCCGAAGGTCAGCGTCGTCAGGGAGGGTGGTCCATGACGCACGAGCCCGTGGCGGGTGCGGACGGCGGATACGTCGTCTGCGTCGGCCTGTCACTCAGCCAGGTCAGCGAGATCGCACGGCTTCTCCGGGGGCACGGCGTCGTGCTCGCCACCGCCGACACGGAGGGAGCCCGGGCGCTGCTCGGCCCGCCCGCACCGCGGGCGGACGGTGCCCCCGGCCCGCGTGCGGTCAGCGTGGTCCCGGCCGACCCCGTCCCCGCTCCGACCGGTCCCGGCATCGAACCACCCGTCACCGTCAGCACCCGGAGCGCGACCGGCGCGCGGTACCGCCGGCGGCAGCACGCGGCGGAGTCCGGGGCGGTCCCCGCGACGGCGACGCAGGCGATCCCCGTGGTCCGTGGTGCGGTGCCGGTGAGCGGCACCCCGGCCGCTCCACCTCGGCCCCAGCCGGAGGCCGTCCCGGCGCCCGGCACCGTCCGGCGCGTCGCGGCGATGCACCGGGGCACCCCGCGGCTCACCCTGCGCCCCCGGTTCTCACCGGGCACGGGCCGCGCCCCGGTGATGCACGACCTCGTCGAGCGTCCGGCGCCCCTCGTGCGTGGCCCGCTCACGCTGGACCCCGCCACGCGCGAGGTCACGGCGTACGGACGCCAGATCCACCTGTCGGTGCGGGAGTTCGACCTGCTCGCGGTCCTCGCGTCGCGGGTGGACCGGGTGTGGTCCTTCGCCGAGCTCACCGCCACCGTGTGGAACAGCGAGTACCTGGGCGACCCGGACCACGTGACGTCGGCCGTGAAGCGCCTGCGCAAGCGCCTCACCGCGGTACGGGACCTCGAGGTCGCATCGGTGCGCGGGGTGGGCTACCGGCTCATGGTCGCGTCCTGAGGGTGGGCCGGGGCTCAGGCCCCGTCACGAGCCAGGCCTCACCACGGGCGCGTAGTCCCGTGGTGACGGCCCGGGCCGCCATGAACACACCGGCGAACGCCGCCCACAGCCACGCGAGGCCGGGTCCGCCGTCGGGCGCCCATGCCCGGACGGCGAGCGCGAACGGGACGTAGACGGCGAGCGTGACCATGCCCGCCCAGGCGAGGTAGCGGCCGTCGCCGGCGCCGATGAGGACGCCGTCGAGGACGAACACCCAGCCCGCCATCGGCATGAGCAGGCCGCAGACAGCCAGCGCGAGGGCGCCGGCGACGCGCACCTCCGGGTCCGGCGAGAAGAGGGGGACGATCCACCAGCCCGCCGCCGCGAGGACCAGGCCGATCGCTGCTCCTGCCCCCACGCCCCACTGCAGGCACCGGCGGAGGACGCCCCGCACGTGGCCTACGTCCCCCGCGCCCAGCCCGTGCCCGACGAGGGCCTGAGCCGCGATGGCGAGCGCGTCCAGGGCGAACGCCGCGAGACCCCAGAGGGAGCTCACCACCTGGTGGCCGGCCAGCGACACGTCACCGAGGTCGGTGGCGACCACCACCGTGAGCAGGATCGCGAGCCGCAGGGAGAGGGTACGGACCAGGAGCGGTGCCCCCGCCGACATGCCGGCACCGATGCCTGGGAGGTGCGGCCGCAGGCTCACTCCGCGAGCACGCGCCCCGCGCACCACGACCGCCGCGAGCACGGCGCCCATCCCCAGCTGGGTCGCCGCCGTGCCCAGGCCCGATCCCGCGATCCCGAGGCCCGCCCCGTACACGAGCACGACGTTCAGGATCCCGTTGACGACCGCTCCCGCCGTCGCGACGACGAGCGGGGTCCGCGTGTCCTTCATGCCTCGCAGGACCCCCGTCGCCGCCAGGACGAGGAGCATCCCGGGCAGGCCGGGCGCGGACCACCGCAGGTACGTCACGGCATGCTGCCCGACGCTGCCACGGGCGCCGAGCGCTTCGACGGCGAGCGGGGCGGTGGTGGCCAGGGCGACGGCCAGCACCGCACCGAGGCCGAGGGCGAGCCACAGTCCGTCGATGCCGGACCGGAGCGCCTCGCGCTCCCTGCCTGCGCCGACGAGCCGGGCCACCTGGGCGGTGGTCGTGTAGGCGAGGAAGATGCACAGGCCGACGAGGGTGAGCAGCAGGTTGCTCGCCAGGGACAGCCCGGCAAGCTCGGGGGTGCCGAGGTGCCCGACGACGGCGCTGTCCACCAGGACGAAGAGCGGCTCGGCCACCAGAGCCCCGAGGGCGGGTACGGCGAGCGCGAGGATCTCGCGGTCGACGCGGCGCCGGGAGGTGGTGTCGGCAGCCCTCTGGGGGCGGGTGTGGCGGATGTCGCCCAACTTCTTTTTCTCCACAGGCTGAGGGAACTGTTACCGCAGGTCAGGCGGCATGTGTGGCGTTGTGCACAGGGGCTATCCCCAGTTGTGCACAGGGTTGTCCACCCTGTGTGCACAGCCCGGTGCCACCTTTCCACACTCCTGTGCACACCACTGTCCACAGGTCTCCTTGCGGTGGCTGAGGCGCAGCCGTACGGTCATCGGGCGCGCGTCGGGGAAACGCCTGAGGACGAGGTGCACGATCGTGTCGGTCACCCGGAGTAGAACTGGTGTGAGGGACACGGTGCCGGGCAGGCGGCCCGCGTCGGGCAGTGACGGTGAAGCGGAGGTGTGGATGTCGATCGAGGAGCTCGAGAGCTTTGCCCCGGCCAGGACGCCGGGCCTCGACCGGACCCCGCCGCAGGACATCGCGGCCGAGATGAGCGTGCTGGGCGGCATGCTGCTGTCCAAGGACGCGATCGCCGACGTCATCGAGCAGATCCGTGGCAACGACTTCTACCGCCCGGCCCACGAGGCCATCTACGACGCGATCATCGACCTGTACGGGCGCGGCGAGCCGGCCGACGCGATCACGGTCGTGGCCGAGCTCGCGCGCCGCGGCGAGCTGGCGCGCATCGGCGGGGCCCCGTACATCCACGACCTCATGGCGGGCGTGCCCACCGCGGCCAACGCCGGCTACTACGCGCGCATCGTGCGCGAGCGCGCCGTGCTGCGCCGGCTCGTCGAGGCGGGCACCCGCATCGTGCAGATGGGCTACGCCACCGACGGCGGCGAGGTGGACGACATCGTCAACAACGCCCAGGCCGAGGTGTACGCGGTCACGGAGCGGCGGGCGTCGGAGGACTACCTCCCGCTGTCCGAGATCATCGGGCCCACGTTCGACGAGATCGACGCAGCGCAGGGCCGCGGCGAGGGCATGACGGGCGTGCCGACCGGCTACTCCGACTTCGACCGCCTCACGAACGGCCTGCACCCCGGCCAGATGATCGTGGTGGCGGCCCGCCCGGCCGTCGGTAAGGCCCTCGCGCTCGACACCCCGTTGCCCACACCGACCGGCTGGACCACGATGGGCGAGGTTGCTGTGGGCGACTGGCTCCTCGGGGCGGACGGCACACCGACACAGGTCGTCGCCGCCACGGACGTCATGAACGACCGCCCCTGTTACGAGGTGGTGTTCGACGACGGGACGACGATCGTCGCCGACGCGCAGCACCAGTGGGTGACGAGCGACCGGGCGCAACGGCGCAAGACCCCCACGGGAGGTACGCCGGCGACGTCGGTGCGCACGACCGAAGAGCTCGCGTCCACGGTTCGTTGCGCGACCTCGGACCAACGGGCCAATCACTCAGTGTCCACAGCAAAGCCGCTCAATCTGCCCGAGGCGGACCTGCCGATCCACCCGTACGCGTTGGGCATCTGGTTGGGGGACGGCAGCTCACGCCGGGCGGAGTTCACTTCGGCCGACCCGGAGATCGCGGCGCGGATCGAGGAGCTCGGCTACGTCGCCCAAGCACGGGGCGCGGTCAAGGGTTCAGCGCGCACCTACCAACTCCTGCTGCCGGCTCCGGAGACGGTCGTCCGCGAGTGCGTTGTGTGCGGCATCGAGTTCACTCCGAAGATGAGTTGGATCCGCACCTGCGGGCGCTCCTGCGGCGGGCGAGCTCGACAGGTCTCAGCTCCGGCCAAGCAGCCGACCTGCCCTGACTGTGGGAAGCCCACCTGGGGATTCCGCCGCTGCCAGGCCTGCCACAACACCAACGGCACCATGGGGGGCCGACTGCGCCACTTGGGGGTCTTGGAGAACAAGCACATCCCGCCGATGTACCTTCGCGCGAGCGAAGACCAGCGACGGGCGCTGCTGGCTGGGCTGCTGGACAGCGACGGAACCGTCAACCCGCAGGGAAGCGTGCAGTTCACGGTGACGAACCGCCGTCTGGCGATCGACGCCCGCGAGCTGGTCCTGTCGCTCGGCTACCGGACGGGGTGGTCGGAGAGGCCCGTAAACGGACGGACCGAGTCGACGGCTACGGCGTTCACGATCACCTTCACGACGCAGGACGACGTGTTCTTGCTGGAGCGGAAGCGGCTAGTGCACAAGGAACGCCGTCGCCCACCCACGGCCAAGCTGACGTCGCGCTTCGTCGTCGATGTGCGGCCCATTGCCTCCGTGCCCGTGCGTTGCGTCGAGGTGGACAACCCAGCGCACCTGTACCTGGCAAGCCGGTCGATGGTGCCCACGCACAATTCCGTGCTCGGCATCAACGTGGCCAGCCACGCCGCTATCCACCACAACATGGCTTCCGTCATCTTCTCGCTTGAGATGAGCCGCAACGAGATCACCATGCGTATGCTCGCGGCCGAGGCGCGGGTGCCCCTGACCAGGATGCGCTCGGGAAAGATGGACGACGGCGACTGGCAGAAGCTCGCCGCCACCATGGGCAAGGTGTCGGACGCGCCGCTCTTCATCGACGACTCGCCGAACATGTCGCTCATGGAGATCCGGGCCAAGTGCCGCCGGCTCAAGCAGCGTCACGACCTCAAGCTCGTCGTGATCGACTACCTCCAGCTGATGTCGTCCGGCAAGCGCGTCGAGTCGCGACAGCAGGAGGTCTCGGAGTTCTCCCGTGCGCTGAAGCTCTTGGCGAAGGAGCTCGAGGTGCCGGTGATCGCGATCTCGCAGCTGAACCGTGGTCCTGAGCAGCGCACGGACAAGAAGCCGCAGATGAGCGACCTCCGAGAGTCCGGCTCGATCGAGCAGGACGCCGACGTCGTCATCCTTCTGCACCGCGAGGATGCGTACGAGAAGGAGTCCCCGCGCGCCGGCGAGGCCGACCTGATCGTGGCCAAGCACCGTAACGGCCCCACCGACGTCATCACGGTCGCCTTCCAGGGTCACTACCAGCGCTTCGTCGACATGCAGGTGTAGCCGGGCGCCCTTGTCGACGTGCAGCCTAGATTGCACAATCCTGCGCCTCTGTAGCATGACGATTTCTTTACCCGGAAGTCCTCACCTAACAGGATGGTGTCGGCGTGGTGGCGTGCAAGCGTGCGGGTTCTGGTGCTCGACGGGGTCTCGAGTTCGATCGGTCAGGACGCTTGTGCCGACTTACGGATCTCTCGGATGCCGTTGCGGAGGACCGGGTGCATGGTCCTGGCTGCGAAGTCGGTGATGGACCAGTCGACCGCAGTGGGTGGCACGTCCTGGAGTCCTTCGAGCGCGGCGAGGGCGTGTTCCGGGGCTCGGATCGACTGCAGGAGTGCGGTCAAAACGTCGCGGACATGCCATCGGTTGTGTGCTTCGCCAACACGGGCGAGCGCTCCGCCTCCTTCTCGCAGGACGTCGGTGTCCCCAGTGACAGCGACGATCATGCTGGTGGAATTGGCAAGTGTGTCGCAGAAGCTGAATTCGAAGCCTTGCGAGCGCATCCATGTGGTGACCTCGGCCCAGCCTCGGCGGAGCCCGGAGGGGTTGGTCGTCCACAGGTACTCGACGGTGTCGTGGGAGGCGCTAATGAGGGCGCGACCCGCAGAGTCGATCTCGGCGTCGATGTCGTCACTGAGGAGCCACTGGATCAGTTCGTCGGCGGCGACCTGGTCGAACACGGGGCCGGAGACGCGCGGGCGGAGCCTGGCCAGGCGGTCCGCGGGGTCTTCCCACGCGAGGAATAGCTGGCCAGGCCCTGGTCGGTCGCCCGCTGCACGGAGGTTGTGTCGGGGTAGCGGTTGTCACGCGGGCCAGTGGCTCTCTGGATGACAGGTCGCAGCGGCGACTCGGGCATCTGGTCAGCAGTATCCATGGGGTATTGACCTGTGAGCGCGTGTTGGAGGATCTTGCCGATGGCGAAGATGTCGTCTCGCGGGTCGGCGTACTTAGGCTGACGCCACTGCTCGGGGGATGCGTAGATCCGGGTACCCATGCCCTGGGCGAGCGTGGACGTCAAGGCGAGAGACCGGCGCTCGTCTTCACGAGCCAGCCCGAAGTCGCTGACCTGCCAGTTGCCCTCGGGACTGCGCAGGATATTGCCGGGCTTGAGGTCCCGGTGCAGGACGCCGCGCTCGTGCACGTGACCG
The DNA here is from genome assembly GCF_057158775.1 of Antribacter sp. NEAU-D49. Lineage (NCBI taxonomy): Bacteria > Bacillati > Actinomycetota > Actinomycetes > Micrococcales > Promicromonosporaceae > Antribacter > Antribacter sp. NEAU-D49. Next base: position 72,240 of record NZ_JBXTSN010000024.1, read on the forward strand.
ACCCCGGCGCACAGTTGGCGCGCGAGGTCGGCGACCTTCGCCAGGTCGTTCGTCACCTGGTCGATCTCGTCGGCCAGGCTGCCGACGGCCAGCGGCATCGCGCACCAGATCTGGTCAGTGTCCGTGAAGTCGCCGTGGTCGATGATCTTGGCCACGTGGGGGTGGTCCAGTTCTTCTTCCATCAGGCGCATCGGCGGACGTGTCGTGCTCTTGGTGGGGAAGGTTGCGGTCCTGTCGACGACGGCCGAGGCCGGGTTGCGTGTCCACGCACGTGGGGGAGCCTGTCGGGTTCACCCGTGGGCGCAAGCGTCACTGTCAGTGCCTGCCGCTAGTTTCTAGATGGCTGCAGGTCGCTCTTCGCTGGCTTGCTTCACTACTAGGGATCGTCCGGAGGCCGCATGAGCGACGTTGTGGGCACGTACGCCCGTGTACGTTCCGCCTTCGATCAGCCCACCTTGACGTTGCTGCACAGGCCGCGTGCACACTTGACGGTGTCGCTGCTCATCACGTGCTTCGGCGGGCAAGATCAGGCCGTCCCGGTGTCGGTCCTGCATGTGCGGATCACGAACTTGCTCAACGACCTGCGCCTGGAAGGCATCGACGGTCTCCCGGACGTCGAGGGCCGTGCCCTGTGCCAGATGTGGGTCAAGGGCAAGTGGCTCAACCGACCCGCGGTCGAACCCGGTGAGGAGGAGGTCTACACACTGTCCTCCTACGCTCGGCGGGCGCTGGACCTGGTCGAGAGCCTCGGCAACGAGCGTGCGACACTGTCCGAGCACCGCATCGCAACAATCCTGAACACGGTGCGCCGGTTCAACGCTACGACGAACGTCTCCCGCACCGAGCGCATCCGGTTGGTCAACGAGCAGATCGCGAAGCTGGTCGAGGACCGCGACCGGCTCCTGGACGACACGGTTGCGATGCCCGCGCCGAGCACCGATTTCCTGCTGACGGGTTACGGCGAGGTGCTCGACCTCATCTCGGGCCTGCCGTCGGACTTCAAGCGGGTCGAGGAGTCGTTCGAGGCGATCCGACGCCAGGTCCTGGAGGAGTTCCGCACGCACGAGGGACCGGTCGGTGACACTGTCGGGCGCTACCTCGAACGAGCCCGGGACCTCATGGCCACTACACCCGAGGGGCAGGCGTTCGCCGGTGCACTGCAGCTGCTGCGCGACGACGAGGTGCGTGACCAGCTACAGAAGGACCTGACCGCGCTGGTGGACAACGAGTACGGGCGCGACATCCTCAATGACACTGACCGGACCCAGCTGCGCTCCATCGTCCAGCTCATCCATCGCGGCATGAACGCGGTGCTGCGTCAGCGGGCCGCAACCACCCGTGCCCTGAAGAACTACCTGTCGACCCACGACGTCGCCCGTGACCGCGAGCTCGACGAGACTTTGCGCGCTTTGGACCACGAGTTCTCCCGGTGGCTGACCCGCACCGGCCCCCGCACCCGGGTGCCGTTCGACATGCTTCCTCAGCGCCCAGAGCTGGACTCCCTGCCCCGCCGGTTCTACGACCCGCAGCGCAACGCTCCGCCGCCACCGATCGACCTGGACGGGCCCGAGGACGAGACGGAAGAGACCAGTGTTCGAGACATCCTTGCCTTCGGTGGGCCGTCCCTCGCCGACCTGCGCCGGATCCTGGCCGGCGCACTCGCTCAGGCCGACCCGAACGACCCGGCAACGCTTGCGGGAATCTTCAACGATCTTGAGCCCGACCGGCGTCGACCGGTGGAGATCCTCGGTCTGCTGCACCTTGCCGCAGGCGGCCACCTGACGACCGGGGTCGAGGACGCGACGCCCGCATCGGACAGAGAAGTCGACTCCTACTACGCGGTGCGCCCCGATGGCAGCACCCGGACCTTCTACACCGCGCGCATCCCGGTCATCGGACCACCGGAACCGCGGCCCGACGAGGCCGGCACGCCCGGCGGAGGACAGTGATGGAACAACACTTCCCGCTCCGCAGCACTCCGACTTGGCCGATCAGCAACGACACCGCACGGGACGTGGACTCCCCGGCAGCCGACGCCGATGAGGACGACTGGGACGGCTACCGCGACCCGGAGATCAGCCCGTCCACGTCCCTATCGGAGTTCGAGGGGGACAACGGCGGCCTGGACCCCGCCGGCCGGCGGGCGCTGGTCGTGCTGATGAAGAACCGGTTCATCACCTCGGCGTCCCACCCGCAGGAGTACAGGGCGCTGGTCGCCAACCAGGTCGGGATCGGACGCCGCCTGAACGACATGTACCTCACGTTGCACCTGGACACCGAACGCGAGGTCGCGTTCAAGCGACAGGTCCCCAGCCCCACCCCAGGCAAGTTCCCCACACTGCTGCACGCGACCGAATGGAACCGGGAGGAGACGATCCTCCTGGCGCACCTGCGCGCCCTGGCACGGGCCGAGGTCAACGCCGGCCGGACCAGGGCGTTCGTCGACCGCGCAGACTTGCTCGAGCACGTCGCCAGCCTGCGCCCCCCAGACACCACCGACCAGCTGCGGGACGCCCAGCGCACCAACCGGGCGATCGAGTCCCTGGTCTCGACCGGGCTGCTCATCGGCCGCAAGGACGCGGACCGGTTCGAGATCGCGGTGCGCGCCCTGGAGGCTCTGCTCGACCTGGCCACCCTCAAGTCACTCCTGGCGTGGATCCGGTCCGATACCGAGCCCGAGCAGGTCATGGACGACTACGTCGAGGCGGCTCGCGCCGGGCACTACACCCGAGAGACGGACCCCGATCCCGGGTCTGGGCCTGCTAGCGAAACAATCCAGCCCGCCACGACCTCGCGGGAGCAGGTGTGAGCACCGCTAATGAGGACCACGACCCCTACCTACCCGGTATCGAGGCGGACCTGAGCCCTGGCGACGGGCTGTTCAGCATCCCGGGCGCATCACCCGGCACCACCCAGTGGAAGGCGTATCGGCTCCAGCTGGTCAACTGGGGCGGGTTCCACGGCTACCGGCAGGTCACGTTCCAGCCCGGCACCACACTCCTGACCGGGGCGTCCGGCTCGGGCAAGTCGACGCTCCTGGACGCGTACACCGCGCTGATGATGCCGTCCGACACCGCGTTCAACGGCGCGTCGAACACCGGCGTCGGGCGTGCACGGGGTGCCGAGCAACGTTCCCTCATCTCCTACCTGCGCGGGCAGACCGACATCACCACAGACGCCGATGGCGAGGAGCACGCCCAGGTCATGCGCGGCGACGGCACCGCGACGTGGGGCGGGGTCGCGATGGTTTTCCTCAACGACAACGGCAAGCAGTTCACCGCAGCTCGCATCTACCAGGTTCCCGCGCACGCCCGCCTCGGCGGCGAGGTCAACGCCCGCATGCTGACCCTCGACGGCGACCTCGACTTGCGCGTGTTCGACGAGATCCGCAGCGCGGGCCTTGACGCCCGCCGAATGCGCGACCTCGTGCCCGGCCTCACTGTGCTCGACACCTACACCGCCTTCGCCGCTCGCCTATTCGACAAGCTCGGGATCGGAGCAAACGGCAACGGGGCCGAGGCGCTGCGCCTGCTGGCCGATGTTCAGGCAGGGCACCAGTTCCGCACCGTGGACGAGCTGTACAAGAAACTGGTCCTGGAGAAGCCCGACACCTACGCCAAGGCCGACCACGCGCTCGCCCACTTCGCCGACCTGGAAGCCAACTACCGCAGGGCCAAGAACGCCGAGGACCAGGCCGCACTGCTGCGCCCGGCCGCGACAGCCTGGCAGCGACTGCAGACCGCCCGCGACCAACTGGCCGAGCTCGACACGTACGGCCTTGACTCCACCGGCCCGTCCCTGCTGACCCTGTGGAGCCTCGAGCGGGAGAACGACCTCCTGGAGGCTGCTGGCGTGCAGGCGAAGGAGGACCTTGACCAGGCCAAAGAGGCGGCCGCACACGCGGCCACCGTCAAGACCTCCCTCGAGTCCCAACTGGCCGACCTCGAGGACCGGCACAGGGCGGCCGGCGGCGGACAGATCCAGACCATCGAGGCGTCCTTGTCCACATTGACCGCCCAACGTGACGTCCGCGCCGGCGAGCTGGACAGGCTGCGCACGCGGGTCACCGCCGTCCTGCCCGATGGTCAGAACCTGGCCGACCGAGACACGTTCACGGGCCTGCTGGAAGCCGGCCGTACGTTCCAGGGGACCTACAAGGCCCGACGGTCGGAGCTCGACGCCGTCGTGCTGCGGGTGCAGCGCACACAGTGGCAGCTGCGCGACCAGCTGGAGACCGCGCAGAAAGAACTCGTCGAGCGCCGTGGATCGGGCACACGCATGGACCTGCACCTGGCCCGTCTGCGTGACCAGGTTTGCGCGCACACCGGGCTACCCGTCCGCGATGCCCCGTTCCTCGCCGAGCTCGTCGCCGTCGCGCAGGACGAGAGGGAGTGGACGACCGCCGTCGAGGTCGTGCTGTCCACCGCTGCCCGCACGATGCTCGTGCCCGCCGACCGGTACGAGGACTTCTCCCGCGCGATCAACGAGCTCGACCTGCGCGGGCGAATCACGTTCGACAAGGCCGAACGGAACCAGGACCTCCCTGAACCGCTCGACCCGCAGACCGTGGGCGGTAAGCTCGACTTCAAGACCAGCCCCTACGAAGGGTGGGTCGCCCGGTACGTCTCCGCCCACGGCGGGCGCACCCTGTGCGTGCGCACCCCGGCCGAGCTCTCCGGCCCCGGGTCCCGGGTCACCCTGCGAGGCCAGACCCGCAACGGCACCCGTGGTGCGCACGGACGCCGGTACGACCAGAACATCCTCGGGTTCTCCAACGAGGACCTGATCGCCGAGTGCGAACGCACGGTCGCCCGGCTCACCCACGAGCTAGGCACCCTCGACGACCCCGCGCGGCAGGCCGGCGACAGGCTCAGCATGCTTAACGCTCAGCGAGACGCCTACATGGTGCTGTCTGGCGCCACCTTCGAGCAGATCGACGTCGCCAGCCTGGACGACCAAGTCGCCCGGTTGCACGAGGAGCTCGCGGCGCTGCTGGACTCGAGCGGCGAACTCGCCACGCTCACGGCCCGCATCGCCGAGACGAAGGCGGACCTCGAGGACGCCCGCAAGGCTGCCTACCAGAGCGAGCAAGACGCCCAGAATGCAGACGAGACGTGGCTTGCCCTGGCAGAACGCAAGGACGACGTCGTTAGCGACCTCGATGCCATCGCGCGACAAGAGAACCTGGCGCTCACCGACGCGCAGCGCACCGCACTGCACGCACACTTCCGTGACGCAGTCGGTGAGGACGACCCCGATGACCTCGACCGCTGGGACGTGCACCGGGCCGCGCTGCGCCGGCTGCTGCTCCAGCAGGGCGCCAGCGCCCGCACCGAGGTGCAGCGGTCCACCGACGAGATCGAAGGCATCTTCGAGCGGTACCTCAATCAGTACCCGGACGGAGCCCTGTCCCCGTCCCTGGCCTCCTACCCGGACTTCGCGCGCAAGCTGCAAGACCTGTCGTCCGCCAAGCTCGCAGAGCTCAAGGAGACCTTCCGCGCGAACATGGTCGAGTGGTCTGCTGACGACCTGCTCCAGCTGCAGACCGCGGTCAGTGACGCCCGGCGCGAGATCAGCGCACGGCTCGACCCGATCAACGCGATCCTGGCCACCCTTCCGTTCAGCGCCACAAACGACCGGCTCAAGATGCGGCTGCGCGTGCTGCGCCGTGACCGGCTGGAGAAGTTCACCAGGGAGCTTCGCGACCTCGCCCGCACCGCGACCGCGAACCTCAACGACGACCAGCTCGAGGCCCGCTACCTGCAAGCCTCAAGGTTCCTCGCCCAGCTGCGCAGCCCGAAGGACCCGCAGTACGACCCGAAGATCTCCGCGCGCGACGAGTTGCTCGACGTACGCCGGCACCTGGAGATCCTTGCCGACCGGTATCGCATCAGCCCCGACGCGCCAGTCGGGCAGCGCGAGCAGGTCCTGGCCTCCTACACCTCGCTCGGGTCCAAGTCCGGCGGAGAGACTCAGGAGCTGATCGCGTTCATCGTCGGCGCCGCGCTGCGCTACCGGCTCGGTGACCAGGACAAGGCAAGGCCCCGGTTCGCGCCCGTGTTCCTCGACGAGGGGTTCATCAAGGCCGACGCCGAGTTCGCCTCCCGCGCCGTGCAGGCCTGGACCAACCTCGGATTCCAGCTCATCGTCGGCGCGCCGTTCGACAAGTGCGCCGGCCTGGAACCGCACATGGACGCCGTCCTGCTCGTGACCAAGAACCTGACCACCGGACGCTCCGCCGTCCAGGAGATCGGCGCAGAGACCCGCCAGCAGATGCGGATGACCGCGTGAGCAGCCCCAAGACCCGGAAGGATGTCTTGGATGCGCTCGAGCGCAAGCTCCAGCGCGCGTGGGCGCCCGCTGCTGCCGGCGCCACGTACTCCTGGGAGCCGTCCGTGTCGCTCGGCGCGCCCACGGGTGCCGAGCTTGAGGCGCAGTTCTCCCGACTTGTGCCGTGGGTGCACCAGTGGCGGGCATGGGCGACGGAGAAGGAACTGCCGCTGGCCGAACGATCCCGCCGCGTCACGGGCACGGCCCAGTCGATCCCCGTTGCCGTGCTCGTCCCGGACCCGTGGACCGCGGCGAACGTCCTAGGCGGAGCATGGCCGGCGCGCCTGGAGCGCGCGCGGGCACGCGCACAGGTGCTCGCCGACCAGTTCGTCACGATGGCCGAGCCGGACCCGCGCACACGCGTCGTGCGCGCCGTGGCCGACTGGACCGAGCTCGACTTCCACCTGCTGATCGACGCCGGCCGCTTCTTCCGCGACGACGGCGCCCGCGGGCGAACCCCGCGACAGATCCCGATCGCCGGCATGCACGCCAAGTGGCTCAACACCTCCCAGCACCTGGTGAGCGCGCTTGCCGGCCTGGACGACCTGGAACTCGCACCGACGCACCCGTCCCGGGTCCACTTCACCTACCTCGACCCGCACCACCTGCGCACAGGAGGCCGTCGTCACGACTGTCACACGGCGGGAGACACCGAGGAGCTCGCCTACCCGCCGCAGATCGTGCTCATCTGCGAGAACAAGGACACGGTCGTCGCGTTCCCGGACGTTCCGGGAGGCATCGCCATCGAAGGAAACGGGGCCGGACCCGGAGCGATCGCATCCCTGTCATGGGTGCATCGCGCGCCCGTGGTGCTGTACTGGGGCGACATGGACGCGGACGGCCTGGAGATCCTGTCTCAGTTCCGTACCGCCGGCATCATCCACCGCTCCCTGTTGATGAATGTCGACGCATACACGACCTGGTCACGCTGGGGCACCTGGCACGACCGGCACGGGAAGCTCCTTACCGTCCGACCGCCACGCGTCAACCTGGCTCTCGAAACTGACGAGAGAAAGCTGTACGAGTTGCTCTGCGACGCCGAGCACACAGGGCCGCGCAGGGTCGAACAGGAACGGATCCCGCTCGACATCGCCCTCCAACACCTGCACGAAGCAGCTGAGGGCGTCGTACGGCCGGACCCTGCCGACGACAGGTCCACGTAGAGCGGCGTTCGCGCGAAGCTCGCGGCCGCTCACCGGCACTCGTCGTGGCGTGTGGCACCAGTTCGGGCAAGCGCTTCGGGGAGCGTGAGGAAGCAGAGGTCACAGACGAACTCCTCATCTGGGAAGTTCCACCGTTTACGGTACCGACCCGTCTGACGCACCTTAGGTCAATGGAGGACTGCAGTCAGGTCCGCTCGGGTTCGTAACTTCCCGAACTTCCTCCAGTCGTCAGTTGTGTGACCATACTGACCAGCGATTACACCCGATGAGACTCCAGCGCGCTGTGCGAGCGAATGCAGCTGGGCATCAGTGCTGAGGTGCTTGAGTTCGTGGCGGAGACCATCGTCGAGGATGAGTTCGCTAGCAAATGTGTTCGCGGCCGTCTCTTGCTGGTCCTCATCGTCGCGCACGGCGCCACCGTCGACGTCGAGGTATGTCGCACGCTTCGGATGCAGGAGGACGTGACCGATCTCGTGAAGCAGCGTAAACCAGAAGACGTCCAGGTACTTGTAGCGCCCCGATAGTGCGATCACCGGATGGCCAGATGTGAGCCACCTGGACGCACCGGTGATGCGCGTGTCGGCGATCTCAGGAACGAAGACCAGAAGAACACCCGCCTTCTTGAGGAGACCCTGGGCGCTCCTGAAGCCCGTCTGGATCGGCTCGCGCGTGAGCGGCAGCAGCATGCGTGCGACAGATCGAAGCCTGTTGGCGTCAAACGGAGGGCACTCCGATCGGGACTCTTCGGCCTCAACTTCAGCAAGCCGGAGCCAGAGCGCGGTCGCGTAGGAGTCGATGGTGAACTTCTGGCTCCTCTTGTAGTTCGCCTGCGGTGCGAGCCAGACCTTCTCGAAGGCCGTCACGTCGGCGACCTGGAAGAACCTCAGGAGCGCATCTGCCCGCGCGGAGACCTCAGATCCTGAGTCAATGATATTCCGCTCTCGCAGCACGTCGGCTGGGAATCGGCGCAGCCACGATGCGAGTCCGGCGAATGAGGCCGCCGAGTTCTCACGTGCTCTGTGAGCCTGCCATGTCGCCTCGAGCGCGAGCCAATGATCCGCGGTGACGCCGAGCACTCGCTCCAAGGCGATCGCGACTTCGGGGGACAGCGGAACATGCGCCTTGATCACCTGATTGAGGTGCTTCGCGCTGATGCTCGCTCGGGCCGCCACGTCGGCCTGAGTGAACCGCAGGTCCTCCAGCGTCTCTTGGATCATGGTGCCTGGAGCCACCGCCCAGTCAGGTTCAAAATCGCGTGGGATGTACCGCATCGTGCTGGTGTGGGGTGTGGACATCAGATTGCCTCTCGAAGGCTGCCGGATCCCTCTGTCATGAGGTCGGTGATGAGCAGTGCCGTCGTAGTGCTCGCATGTTGCAGGAGTTGGTCCGCCTCGGTCATGCCAAGGACTTCGCCGGTGCGTGTCAGCGCCATCCCGTGCATCTGCGCCTCACGCATCTGGACGCTCAGGGACGCCTCCGCGCGGTGACTGCCCAGTGCGACCCTGACGGACGGGTGCCTCAGTAGTGCGGCGAGATCCCGACAGTGCTTGACGGTCCACAGGAGGCGCTTGATCGCGTCAGCCGACTGCGGCCAGCGGAGCTCAAGGGCGTCGCTGGATGCGCACGTCTGCTCGAGCGCGGAGTCGCGCCACGCCAGTTGCACCTTTACCTCCCAGGTAAAGCCGTCGTGGTGTATGGTCGTTTACCAGACAGGTAAAGCCTACCGCGTCGCGGCGTGGCTCCCTGTGCGACACACAGGAGGTACCCAATGGCTTCCCCCGATGCGCTGACCGAGCAGGCAGCGAACGGCCCCAAGACGATCGAGATCTTCATCAACGCGCGCCCACACCTCATCGCCGACAAGGACGTGTCGTTCGAGCAGGTCGTCGGGCTCGCCTTCCCTGGCCAGAACCCGGACGCCAATACCGAGTACATCGTCACGTACACCCGCGCCCAGCACGGGAACGAGTCGGGCTCTCTGGCCCCAGGCCAGAGCGTTCGTGTCAAGAAGGGCACGAGCTTCGGCGTCCAGATCACGACGCGGTCCTGATCATGGACGACCTCACGCGCCTCCTCAACGAGGGCTACGACGTCGAACTGCGTGACGGCCACCTGGTCGTCTACAACGTCCCCTACGTCACCGCCGACAAGACCGTCGCCCGAGGGAAGCTCGTCATGCCGGCCACGATGGCCGGCGACGTCCTGACGACGCCGCCGGACCACACGACCCACTTCGCGGGCTCTGAGCCCTGCGACAACGAGGGAAGGCCGCTGTCGAAGGTGATCAACGGTGCGCAGGTCAGCGAGTTCCTTCCTGGCTTCCGAACCAACATCTACTTCTCCGCCAAACCTCCCGAGGGCAACTACCGCAGCTACTACGACAAGGTCACCATCTACGTCGACCTGCTCTCAAGGTGGGCCCGACGCATCGACACCCACGCCACCGCGCGCACCTATCCGGTCTACGAGGTCCCCGAAGACGACGACTACCCGTTCGCCTACCGCGACTCGGCCTCCAGCCGGGCCGGCACCACCGCACTCAACTCCGTCTTTCGCGGCATGCGGATCGCGATCGTCGGCCTCGGCGGCACGGGTTCGCACATCCTGGACCTAGTCGCCAAGACGCCGGTCACCGAAATCCACCTCTACGACGGCGACGTCTTCATCAACCACAACGCCTTCCGTGCACCAGGCGCCGCTGACATCTCGGACCTGCGAGCCCAGCCGAACAAGGCCGAGCACTGGGCGGCGCAGTACTCGCGCATAAAGCGCGGGATCATCGCTCACCCCACCTACTTCGAGGTCGACGCCGCCGCGGAAGTGTCTGGGTTCGACTTCGTGTTCCTCGCGCTCGACGACGACTCCGACCGCAAGGGCCTCATAGCCGCCCTCGAGGACGCGGACGTGTCTTTCATCGACGTGGGCATGGGTGTGACTGACACCGGGTCCGGACTGACCGGCATGCTGCGCGTCTCGACCAGCACCCCAGGCCGGCGCGTGCCGATCCCGACCGGCGGCACTGAACCCGACGAGTACGCGCGCAACATCCAGATCGGTGATCTCAATGCCCTGAACGCAGCACTCGCGGTGCTCCAGTGGAAGCGCCACCTCGGCTTCTACGCGGACATGGCATCTGACATGCAGGCCTTCGCCTACCCCGTGAGCGACAACACGATCAACAGGCTGATCGCATGAGGCGCCACCACGAGATGGACCACCGGTTCGTCGAACTGCTGCCGACCGAACTCGACCCGGGTGTGCTCTACATCAGCGGTACCCACAACATCGTCGCCCACCTGTGTTGTTGCGGATGTGCCAGCGAGGTCGTCACTCCGCTCGGCCCGGCCGGGTGGACCCTCCGGTACGACGGACGAGTCAGCCTCTCACCGTCGATCGGCAACGGGGCCTACGACTGCAAGTCCCACTACGTCATCCAGTCGTCTCGTGTGCGGTGGTTGTCGAACATGACCCCCGAGCAGCACGTCCGTGCTCAGGCTCGGGACCAGGCGGCAGCGCTCCACCTCAACCTGTCCTGGCTGGCCCGTGCCAAGCGAACGCTCGCAGACCTCTTCCGCCGTACGCGGTCCTGATTGCACGCCCGTTAGCCCCGGTGTCGCCTCGACAGCGAAAGATCTGAGAGATGCGCTATGTACATGCGAGGTGTCCGGTCCACCACCACTAGGGCGTGTCCTGTGAATCGCGGAGCCAGAGGATGATGGCTGCGATCGTGAGTTCGGACCGGTAGTAGGCGGCTCGTTTGGTGTATCGGGTGGCCAGGGCGCGGAACTGCTTGAGGCGGTTGAAGCACCGCTCGACGACGTTGCGGCCCTTGTAGGTCTGCGGGTCGAACGCGGGCGGTCGTCCGCCGGCTCTGCCGCGGCGGAGCCGGTGGGCGGCGTGGTCCTTCTTCTCGGGGCTGGTGAACGCGATCCCGCGCCGGCGTAGCGCGCGGCGGGTCGCGGGGCTGGAGTACGCCTTGTCGGCCAGGACCCGGTCGGGCCTCTTGCGGGGCCGTCCGGGTCCGTCGCGTTTCACGCT